>NZ_JBFAJO010000016.1:0-137145 GCF_040655255.1 Kitasatospora sp. NPDC050463 | reverse complement strand
GTCATGTCGGACACCGTCCTGCCGGTGCTGATCCTGTCCTGGCTGCTCTGCATGCACGGCTGGCTCAGCGACGGCCCGGTCAGGCACCGCTACTGGTACGCGGCCGGCACCGGCGCGGCCGCCGCCTACTCGATGGCCACCCACGACCGCGGCGGGGTCGTGGTCGCCCTCACCGGTGTGGTGTTCGTCGGCGTGCTGGCACTGCGCTGGGCGCCGTGGCGCACCACGCTGGTCGGCCTCGCCACGCTCGCCGTCGGTTCGGCCGGCTCCAAGGCACTGTCCTGGTGGCTCGACCGGCAGTTCACCGTCGAGCCGAGCAAGGTCGGCAGCTACCTGATCGACGGCCTGAAGAACCCCGACATCCTGCAGCGCACGCTGACCAGGACCACCGGGCAGATCTGGTACTTCATCGTCTCGACCTGGGGGATCGGCGGCCTGGCCGTCGTCGTCTGCGTGTTCGCGCTCTTCAGCGGCCGCTTCCCGCGCCCGCACCGGATCGTCGGCGGCGTGATGGTGGCCCTGCTCGTCGGCACCGCGCTGGCCTCGGCCGCCGCCCTGCCCGACGACGCGCGCATCGACAACTGGGTGTACGCCCGCTACGTGGCCTACCTCGTCCCGGCGGCCTTCGTGGCCGGTGTCGCGGTGCTGTCCCGGTTCAGCCTGCGCAACGTCGTCTGGACGGTGGCCGGCTCGGTCGTGCTCACCCTCGTCCTCGCCAAGCTGGTGATCTGGTCCGCCGGCAAGCTGCTGTACACCCAGGTCTTCATCGGCTGGGGCATGCCGGACGTGAGCTTCCTGGCCGCCGACTGGTCCAGGCTGAACATGATGAGGGCGTCCGCCGCGGCCTTCGTCATCCTCGGCGCCGTCGCCCTGATGCTGGTGGCGGGCGGCCGGCGGGTGCTCTGGGCGGTGGGCCTCTCGCTCGCGCTGTTCGCCGGGTTCGCCACCGCCACCATCACCGAGCAGGTCGCCTACCCGCACTCGAACTGGCGCAAGCCGCTCGCGACGGGCTTCACCAAGTCCGCCGGGATCAAGCCCAAGGACAGCCTGGTGCTCGCCTGGGACCTCGACGGCAGCCTGCGGATGGCCCAGGCCTTCGAGGTCTACCAGGGCCGGGTCTGGTACCTGGACCCGCGCTGGCAGCCCGTCCCCGACGCGGCGACCGCGATCGTCACCCCGCTGGCGGAGGAGGGCAAGGCGCCGGAGTCCTACTGGAAGGACCACCCGGGCGAGTGGTTCGTGGAGCGGACCAACAAGCAGCAGGGCTGGATGGTCTGGCGCAAGCACTGAGTGACCGGACGGACCCGGTCGGGGCCGGCGGGGGAGACCCCGCCGGCCCCGATTCGCTTTGTCGCTGCTCCATGTGGCAGTATGTCCAAGTTGCTCGGTTGAGTGCCGATGCTACGCGCCTCCCGCCGGGAGGACTGGAAGCGAGTCCCATGTACTCGTCGTTCCCGTGATGGCCGTTCATGTGTTCACGTGAAGTATGTGAATGCAGTGGTGTGAAATCGACACCGCGGCAGCTGCGGGGCGGACGTACGGGAATCTTCCGGGAAGCGTGGGCGGGGCCTCGATCCGGCGCCTGGTGGGTGCAAGACCTCACCGATCCAGTGGGAAATCCGCAGGGGGAGACTCCTGTCGGATTTTTTGCAGGCGGACGTGCGACACGCCCGACCGCGTGGGTCGGAGGTAACCATCCAGAGGTGCCGCCGGACACAGTCCACCCGGACGAATCCGGTCGTAGAAGCAGCAGACGACACAAAGGACTACTGAGTAGCCATGGCGGGACAGAAGATCCGCATCCGGCTCAAGGCCTACGACCACGAGGTGATTGACTCCTCGGCGAAGAAGATCGTCGAGACCGTCATTCGCACTGGTGCGCAGGTCGCGGGCCCGGTGCCGCTGCCCACTGAGAAGAACGTGTACTGCGTCATCCGCTCGCCGCACAAGTACAAGGACTCGCGCGAGCACTTCGAGATGCGCACTCACAAGCGTCTGATCGACATCCTCGACCCCACGCCGAAGACGGTTGACTCGCTGATGCGTCTCGACCTGCCGGCTGGTGTCGACATCGAGATCAAGCTCTGAGAGGCACACCGAAGATGGCTAAGCAGATTAAGGGCATCCTGGGCGAGAAGCTCGGCATGACCCAGGTCTGGGACGAGAACAACCGGATCGTTCCGGTGACCGTCGTCAAGGCTGGGCCCAATGTCGTGACCCAGGTCCACACCGCCGACAGCCCGGCCGGCTACGACGCCGTCCAGATCGGCTTCGGCGAGATCGACCCCCGCAAGGTGAACAAGCCCCTCGCGGGCCACTTCGCCAAGGCCGGTGTCACCCCGCGCCGCCACCTGGTCGAGCTCCGTACGACGGACGCGTCCGAGTACACCCTCGGCCAGGAGATCACCGCGGAGCTGTTCGAGGCGGGTGTCAAGGTCGACGTGACCGGCACCTCCAAGGGCAAGGGCTTCGCCGGTGTCATGAAGCGCCACAACTTCCGGGGCCTCGGCGCCGGTCACGGTGTGCAGCGCAAGCACCGCTCGCCCGGCTCGATCGGTGGCTGCGCCACCCCGGGTCGTGTGTTCAAGGGCGTACGGATGGCCGGCCGGATGGGCCACGAGCGCGTGACCACCCAGAACCTGACCATCCATGCCGTTGACGCGGAGAAGGGGCTGCTCCTGATCAAGGGCGCAATCCCGGGCCCGAACGGCGGCCTCGTCCTCGTCCGCACTGCGGCGAAGGGGCTGTGAGGATATGAGCACCATTGACATCCTGTCGCCCTCGGGCGACAAGACCGGCAGCCTCGAGCTTCCGGCCGAGATCTTCGACGCGAAGGTCAGCGTTCCGCTGATGCACCAGGTCGTCGTGGCGCAGCTCGCTGCGGCCCGTCAGGGCACCCACAAGACCAAGACTCGTGGCGAGGTCCGCGGCGGCGGCAAGAAGCCGTACCGCCAGAAGGGCACCGGCCGCGCTCGTCAGGGCTCGACCCGCGCCCCGCAGTTCGCCGGCGGTGGCGTCGTGCACGGTCCCGTGCCGCGTGACTACTCGCAGCGGACCCCGAAGAAGATGATCGCCGCCGCCCTGCGCGGTGCGCTCACCGACCGGGCCCGCCACAACCGCATCCACGTCGTCACCGACGTGGTCGCGGCCGAGGCGCCGTCGACCAAGGCCGCCAAGGGCCTGTTCGGCAAGATCAGCGAGCGCAAGAACATCCTCCTCGTCGTCGAGCGTGCCGACGAGCTGGGTCTCAAGAGCGCCCGCAACCTGCCGAACGTGCACATCCTGGACGCCGGCCAGCTGAACACCTACGACGTGCTCGTCTCCGACGATGTGGTCTTCACCCAGGCCGCCTTCGAGCGTTTCGTGGCGGGTCCCGCCGCGTCCGCCAAGGCCGTGGCTGCTGAGGGCGAGCTCGAAGGGAGCGCCGCCTGATGGCTGCAGAGATCACGAGCAAGACGTTCACGGACCCCCGTGACGTCCTGGTGAAGCCGGTCATCTCCGAGAAGAGCTACTCGCTCCTCGACGAGAACAAGTACACGTTCGTCGTGTCGCCCGGTGCCAACAAGACCCAGATCAAGCAGGCCGTCGAGGCGGTCTTCTCGGTCAAGGTCGAGTCCGTCAACACGCTCAACCGTCAGGGCAAGCGCAAGCGCTCCAAGACGGGCTTTGGCAAGCGCAAGGACACCAAGCGCGCCATCGTGACGCTGGCTGAGGGCAACCGCATCGACATCTTCGGTGGTCCGGTCTCCTAACGGGGATCGTGATCGTCGATAAGGACGAGGACGAGAGAGCCAAATGGGCATCCGCAAGTACAAGCCGACTACGCCGGGCCGTCGTGGCTCCAGCGTGGCCGACTTCGTAGAGATCACGCGGTCCACGCCGGAGAAGTCGCTGGTTCGCCCCCTGCACAGCAAGGGCGGCCGTAACAACGCCGGTCGGATCACCGTTCGCCACCAGGGTGGTGGACACAAGCGCGCCTACCGCGTGATCGACTTCCGTCGTCACGACAAGGACGGCGTGCCGGCCAAGGTCGCGCACATCGAGTACGACCCGAACCGCACCGCGCGCATCGCGCTCCTGCACTACGCGGACGGCGAGAAGCGCTACATCATCGCGCCGCGCGGCATCGCGCAGGGTGACCGGGTCGAGAACGGCGCTGGCGCCGACATCAAGCCCGGCAACAACCTGCCGCTTCGCAACATCCCGGTCGGTACGACCATCCACGCGGTGGAGCTGCGTCCCGGTGGCGGTGCCAAGATGGCCCGCTCCGCCGGTGCCGGCATTCAGCTGCTGGCGCGTGAGGGCAAGATGGCGCACCTGCGCATGCCCTCCGGTGAGATCCGCCTGGTCGACGCGCGCTGCCGCGCGACCGTCGGCGAGGTCGGCAACGCCGAGCAGTCGAACATCAACTGGGGCAAGGCCGGCCGTATGCGCTGGAAGGGCGTCCGCCCGACCGTGCGTGGTGTGGCCATGAACCCGATCGACCACCCGCACGGTGGTGGTGAGGGTAAGACCTCCGGTGGTCGCCACCCGGTCTCGCCGTGGGGCCAGAAGGAGGGTCGCACTCGTAGCCCGAAGAAGGCTTCGAACGCCCTCATCGTGCGCCGCCGCAAGACCAACAAGAAGCGCTAGGAGCAGGTCAGATGCCGCGCAGTCTCAAGAAGGGCCCCTTCATTGACGGCCACCTTCTCAAGAAGGTGGACGCGCAGAACGAGGCGGGTACCCAGAACGTCATCAAGACCTGGTCCCGTCGCTCCGTGATCTTCCCGGCCATGCTCGGCCACACGATCGCGGTGCACGATGGCCGTAAGCACGTCCCGGTGTTCGTCACCGAGTCGATGGTCGGCCACAAGCTCGGCGAGTTCGCGCCGACGCGTACCTTCCGCGGTCACGTCAAGGACGACCGCAAGTCGAAGCGTCGCTAGTCGCCAGCGAGATTACCGACTCAATGACTTACACCAGCAAGGGGACAACCATGGAAGCCAGGGCCCAGGCGCGGTACATCCGCGTCACGCCCATGAAGGCCCGCCGCGTGGTGGACCTCATCCGTGGCCTGAACGCCACGGAGGCCCAGGCGGTCCTGCGTTTCGCTCCGCAGGCCGCTACCGTGCCGGTCGGCAAGGTGCTCAACAGCGCCATCGCCAACGCCGCGCACAACTACAACCACTCCAACGTGGACGACCTCGTCATCAGCGAGGCGTACGTTGACGAGGGTCCGACCCTGAAGCGGTTCCGTCCGCGTGCCCAGGGCCGTGCCTACCGGATCCGCAAGCGGACCAGCCACATCACCGTGGTCGTCAGCAGCAAGGAAGGGACCCGGTAATGGGCCAGAAGGTTAACCCGCACGGGTTCCGCCTCGGCATCAGCACGGACTTCAAGTCCCGCTGGTACGCCGACAAGCTGTACAAGGACTACGTCAAGGAAGACGTTGCCATTCGTCGCATGATGACGAAGGGCATGGAGCGCGCCGGCATCTCCAAGGTCGAGATCGAGCGCACCCGCGACCGCGTCCGCGTCGACATCCACACCGCCCGTCCCGGCATCGTCATCGGTCGCCGTGGCACCGAGGCCGACCGCATCCGCGGCGACCTCGAGAAGCTGACCGGCAAGCAGGTCCAGCTGAACATCCTCGAGGTCAAGAACCCCGAGCTGGACGCCCAGCTCGTGGCTCAGGGCGTCGCGGAGCAGCTGTCCTCCCGCGTCTCCTTCCGCCGTGCCATGCGCAAGTCGATGCAGGGCACCATGAAGTCCGGCGCCAAGGGCATCAAGGTCCAGTGCTCCGGTCGTCTCGGCGGCGCCGAGATGAGCCGTTCGGAGTTCTACCGCGAGGGCCGTGTGCCGCTGCACACCCTGCGCGCGAACGTCGACTACGGCTTCTTCGAGGCCAAGACGACCTTCGGCCGTATCGGTGTGAAGGTCTGGATCTACAAGGGCGACGTCAAGAACATCGCCGAGGTCCGCGCTGAGAACGCCGCTGCCCGCTCGGGCAACCGTCCGGCCCGTCCCGAGGGTGGTCGTCCCGCCCGCGGTGGCGAGCGCCGTGGTGGCGAGCGCGGTGGCCGTGGCCGTCGTCCCGCCGGTGCCGAGGCTCAGGCCCCGGTCGCCGCCGAGACCCCGGCTGCCGAGAACACCGGAACGGAGGCCTGACCGCAATGCTGATCCCCCGTCGGGTCAAGCACCGCAAGCAGCACCACCCCAAGCGCCGTGGCGCTGCCAAGGGTGGCACCGAGCTCGCCTTCGGCGAGTACGGCATCCAGGCCGTCACCCCGGCCTACGTGACGAACCGGCAGATCGAGTCCGCTCGTATCGCCGTCACCCGTCACATCAAGCGTGGCGGCAAGGTCTGGATCAACATCTACCCGGACCGTCCGCTCACCAAGAAGCCGGCCGAGACCCGCATGGGTTCCGGTAAGGGTTCGCCCGAGTGGTGGATCGCGAACGTGCACCCGGGTCGGGTCATGTTCGAGCTGTCGTACCCCAACGAGAAGGTGGCTCGTGAGGCGCTGACCCGCGCAGCTCACAAGCTCCCGATGAAGTGCCGGATCATCCGGCGCGAGGCAGGTGAGAGCTGATGTCGGCCGGCACCAAGGCTGCTGACCTCCGCGAGCTGGACAACGAGGGTCTCGTTGCCAAGCTCCGTGAGGCCAAGGAGGAGCTGTTCAACCTCCGCTTCCAGGCGGCGACCGGGCAGCTCGACAACCACGGACGGCTCAAGCTCGTCCGTAAGGACATCGCGCGGATCTACACCCTGATGCGCGAGCGCGAGCTGGGCATCGAGACGGTGGAGAACGCCTGATGACTGAGAACACCAACGAGACGCGCGGTTTCCGCAAGACCCGTGAGGGCCTCGTCGTCAGCGACAAGATGGACAAGACCGTCGTCGTCGCCGTCGAGGACCGCGTCAAGCACGCGCTGTACGGCAAGGTCATCCGCCGTACGAACAAGCTGAAGGCGCACGACGAGGCGAACGCCTGCGGCATCGGCGACCGGGTCCTCCTCGCGGAGACCCGCCCGCTGTCCGCGACGAAGCGCTGGCGCGTCGTCGAGATCCTCGAGAAGGCCAAGTAACGAAGTTGATGCGGTACGGCCGTATGTGCACCAGGTCCCTCGCGGGCGCTGGTGTGAGCAGCGGCCGGCCCGTCAGCTCTCGTTGACGATCAGGAGAAAGCTGTGATCCAGCAGGAGTCGCGACTGCGTGTCGCCGACAACACGGGCGCGAAGGAAATCCTTTGCATCCGCGTTCTCGGTGGCTCCGGTCGCCGCTACGCCGGTATCGGGGACGTCATCGTCGCCACCGTCAAGGACGCGATCCCCGGCGGTTCGGTGAAGAAGGGTGACGTCGTCAAGTGCGTCGTCGTCCGCACCGTGAAGTCGCGCCGTCGTCCCGACGGTTCGTACATCCGGTTCGACGAGAACGCCGCTGTCGTTCTCAAGAACACCGACGGTGACCCCCGCGGTACCCGCATCTTCGGCCCGGTGGGCCGCGAGCTGCGCGACAAGAAGTTCATGAAGATCATCTCGCTTGCGCCGGAGGTGCTCTAACCCATGGCGAACAGCATGAAGATCAAGAAGGGTGACCTGGTCCAGGTCATCACCGGCAAGGACCGCGGCAAGCAGGGCAAGGTCATCCAGGCCATGCCCGCCGAGAACAAGGTCCTGGTCGAGGGTGTGAACCGGGTCAAGAAGCACACCAAGCCGGGTCCGGGTACTCAGGGCGGCATCATCACCGTCGAGGCCCCGGTGCACGTCTCCAACGTCCAGCTGGTCGTGGAGAAGGACGGCAAGAAGGTCGTCACCCGCGTGGGCTACCGCTTCGATGACGAGGGCAACAAGATCCGCGTTGCCAAGCGAACCGGTGAGGACATCTGATGTCTGAGACGTCTGTTGAGAAGGTGACCCCCCGTCTCAAGGAGCGTTACAACTCCGAGATCAAGGGTCAGCTGCAGGAGCAGTTCTCGTACGAGAACGTCATGCTGACGCCCGGCCTGGTCAAGGTCGTCGTCAACATGGGTGTCGGCGAGGCCGCCCGTGACAGCAAGCTGATCGAGGGTGCGATCCGCGACCTGACCGCGATCACCGGTCAGAAGCCGGCCGTGACCAAGGCTCGCAAGTCCATCGCGCAGTTCAAGCTGCGCGAGGGCCAGCCGATCGGCACCCACGTCACCCTCCGTGGTGACCGCATGTGGGAGTTCCTGGACCGTCTGGTGTCGCTGGCCCTGCCGCGTATCCGTGACTTCCGTGGTCTCTCCCCCAAGCAGTTCGACGGCCGTGGCAACTACACCTTCGGTCTGACCGAGCAGGTTATGTTCCACGAGATCGACCAGGACAAGGTCGACCGTCAGCGCGGTATGGACATCACCGTCGTGACCACCGCTCAGACCGACGACGAGGGCCGGGCGCTCCTGCGCGCTCTGGGCTTCCCGTTCAAGGAGGCGTGAGCCAATGGCGAAGAAGTCCCTCATCGCAAAGGCCGAGCGGAAGCCGAAGTTCGGCGTCCGGGCCTACACCCGGTGCCAGCGCTGCGGTCGCCCGCACTCGGTGTACCGCAAGTTCGGCCTCTGCCGTGTGTGCCTCCGTGAGATGGCCCACCGCGGCGAGCTGCCGGGCGTGACCAAGAGCTCCTGGTAGTCAGGACCTCGCGGTAACGCCATCGCGAAGCAGGTGTGCCCGATCCCACAGAGCCCCTTTTTGGGGCTGCGTACGGAATCCCGTAAGGTAGTGAGGTCGGGCCCCCTGTCGCGGGAGCTCCATAGCTGCCGTCGACCCTCTTCGGAGGGCTCGCACCCAGTCTTACGACGCCGCAGGTCCCCTGCGTCTGTGCCCCTGTCGCACTCCTCGGAGTGCGGCGGGGGGACCTGGCGCGGAGAAACCACGGCGAGAGAGGCCTGAGGCCATCATGACCATGACCGACCCCATCGCAGACATGCTCACGCGTCTGCGTAACGCGAACTCGGCGTACCACGACACCGTGGCGATGCCGGCTAGCAAGATCAAGGCGCACGTCGCCCAGATCCTGCAGCAGGAGGGGTACATCTCCTCCTACAAGGTTGAGGAGCCCGTCGAGGGCGAGGTCGGCAAGAAGCTGACCATCGAGCTCAAGTTCGGTCCCAACCGTGAGCGCTCGATCGCTGGCATCAAGCGGATCAGCAAGCCGGGCCTGCGGGTCTACGCAAAGTCCACCAACCTGCCGAAGGTTCTCGGCGGCCTGGGCGTGGCGATCATCTCCACGTCTTCCGGTCTCCTCACCGACAAGCAGGCTGCCAAGAAGGGCGTAGGCGGAGAAGTTCTCGCCTACGTCTGGTAATTCGGGAAACGGAGGTACAGCAATGTCGCGCATTGGACGGCTGCCCATCCCGGTTCCCGCCGGCGTGGACGTCACCATCGATGGCCAGGCGGTCTCGGTGAAGGGCCCGAAGGGGTCCCTCACCCACCACGTCGCCGCGCCGATCGAGATCGGCAAGGGCGAGGACGGCACGCTGCTCGTCACCCGCCCCAACGACGAGCGTCTGTCGAAGGCCCTGCACGGCCTTTCCCGCACGCTGGTGGCGAACATGATCACCGGCGTGACCGCGGGCTACCGCAAGTCGCTGGAGATCAGCGGTGTTGGCTATCGAGTCCTGGCGAAGGGCTCCAACATGGAGTTCCAGCTCGGCTACAGCCACCCGATCCTGGTCGAGGCCCCGGAGGGCATCACCTTCGTCGTCGAGTCGGCCACCAAGTTCCACGTGGACGGCATCGACAAGCAGAAGGTCGGCGAGGTCGCCGCGAAGATCCGCAAGCTGCGCAAGCCCGACCCGTACAAGGCCAAGGGCGTCAAGTACGCGGGCGAGGTCATCCGCCGCAAGGTCGGAAAGAGTGGTAAGTAAGCGATGAGCGTCTCTGTCAAGATCGGCAAGGGCAACGCCTACAAGAGCGCCGCTCGCAAGCGCCGCGCTATCCGTGTTCGCAAGCGCGTCACCGGCACCGAGGTGCGTCCGCGCCTCGTCGTGACCCGCTCGAACCGCCACATGGTCGCCCAGGTCATCGACGACGCCAAGGGTCACACCCTGGCGTCGGCGTCCACCCTCGACGTGTCCATCAAGGGCGTCGAGGGCGACAAGACCGAGCTGGCCAAGAAGGTCGGGAGCCTGGTCGCCGAGCGCGCCAAGGCCGCCGGCATCGAGTCGGTCGTCTTCGACCGCGCGGGCAACCGGTACGCAGGCCGCATCGCCGCTCTGGCCGATGCTGCCCGTGAGGCCGGGCTCGACTTCTAAGCCGCTCGTCGGCTCAGTCGACGGACGTAATCGAGAGAGGTAATTCCAATGGCTGGACCCCAGCGCCGCGGTAGCGGCGCCGGCGGCGGCACCGGCGGTGGCGAGCGGCGCGACCGTAAGCGTGACGACCGGGGTAACGCCCCCGCCGTCGAGAAGACCGCTTACGTCGAGCGTGTCGTTGCGATCAACCGTGTCGCCAAGGTTGTCAAGGGTGGTCGTCGTTTCAGCTTCACCGCGCTGGTCGTGGTGGGCGACGGTGACGGCACCGTAGGTGTCGGCTACGGGAAGGCGAAGGAGGTTCCGGCCGCCATCGCCAAGGGTGTTGAGGAGGCCAAGAAGAACTTCTTCAAGGTCCCCCGTATCCAGGGCACCATCCCTCACCCGATCCAGGGCGAGAAGGCTGCCGGCGTCGTGCTCCTGAAGCCGGCTGCCCCCGGTACCGGTGTTATCGCCGGTGGCCCGGTGCGTGCCGTGCTCGAGTGCGCCGGTATCCACGACATCCTGTCGAAGTCGCTCGGCTCCGACAACGCGATCAACATCGTGCACGCCACGGTGGCCGCTCTGAAGGGCCTCGTGCGCCCCGAGGAGATCGCCGCCCGTCGTGGCCTGCCGCTGGAGGACGTGGCTCCCGCCGCTCTGCTGCGGGCTCGTGCTGCAGGGGTGAGCGCCTGATGGCTCGCCTGAAGATCACGCAGACCAAGTCCTACATCGGCAGCAAGCAGAACCACCGCGAGACGCTGCGCTCGCTGGGTCTGAAGCGCATGCACGATGTGGTCGTCAAGGAGGACCGTCCCGAGATCCGCGGGATGGCCCAGACCGTGCGTCACCTCGTCACGGTCGAGGAGGTGGACTGATTATGGGCGACTCGCCGATCAAGGTTCACAACCTGCGTCCCGCCCCGGGTGCCAAGACCGCCAAGACCCGCGTCGGTCGTGGTGAGGGCTCCAAGGGTAAGACCGCCGGTCGTGGTACCAAGGGCACCAAGGCCCGCTACCAGGTTCCGCAGCGCTTCGAGGGTGGCCAGATGCCGCTCCACATGCGCCTGCCGAAGCTGAAGGGCTTCAAGAACCCGTTCAAGATCACGTTCCAGGTCGTCAACCTCGACAAGCTGGCCGAGCTCTACCCGCAGGGTGGCGAGGTCACTGTCGAGGACCTGGTGGCCAAGGGCGCGGTTCGCAAGAACTCCCTCGTCAAGGTGCTCGGCACCGGCGAGATCTCGGTCGCGCTGCAGGTGACGGTCGACGCCGTCTCCGGCTCCGCCGCCGAGAAGATCACCGCCGCCGGCGGTACCGTCACCGAGCTCGTCTGAGCCCGCTGACTTTCCACGAGCCCCGCACCTCCTTCACGGAGGTGCGGGGCTCGTGCGTTGTCGAAGTGGTCCGTCGCCGCTCCAGGGCAGGTGCGGGCCTCGTTCTTTTGTGTGGCAAACCCGGGCATCCCGTACCCCGTGAGTGGGGGAGGGGCCGTACGCGCTTCTTTCGAGTGGCCGCGCACTGTTAGAGTCCGTGGAGTTCCCTTGTAGGCTGCGCGTAGGCTCGCCTGTGCCGTCTGTACGGGGGCCCGAACCGCAAACTCCCCATTCAGGACCGACCCTCCCGCCGACGACGCGCGGGAGGCGCAGGAGGCACCGTGCTCAGTGCGTTCGCGCGGGCGTTCCAGACGCCCGACCTGCGCAAGAAGCTGCTGTTCACGCTGGGCATCATGGTGCTGTTCCGGCTGGGCTCCCACGTCCCGGTTCCCGGGGTCAGCTTCCAAGCTGTCAACGAATGTGTGAAGGACACCAAGAGCAGCGGATTGTTCGGGCTCGTCAACCTGTTCAGTGGTGGCGCGCTCCTCCAGCTGACGATCTTCGCGCTCGGCATCATGCCGTACATCACGGCCAGCATCATCCTCCAGCTCCTCACCGTCGTGATCCCGCGACTCGAGGCGCTGAAGAAGGAGGGGCAGGCCGGTACCGCGAAGATCACCCAGTACACGCGTTACCTGACCATCGCGCTCGCCGTGCTCCAGGGCACCGGCATCGTGGCGACGGCCTCCAGCGGTGCGCTGTTCTCGGGCTGCGTCTACGCCAACCAGATCGTGCCGGACCAGTCGGTGTTCCGGATCGCCGTCATGGTGATCACGATGACCGCCGGTACCACGTTCATCATGTGGCTGGGTGAACTGATCACCGACCGCGGCATCGGCAACGGCATGTCGATCCTCATCTTCACCTCGATCGCCTCGGGCTTCCCGGGCTCGATGTGGGCGATCAAGCAGTCCGGCACCATCGGTGACGGCTGGGTCGAGTTCCTCTCCGTGGTCGCGGTCGGCGTCATCGTTGTGATGCTGGTCATCTTCGTGGAGCAGGCCCAGCGCCGGATCCCGGTCCAGTACGCGAAGCGGATGATCGGGCGGCGCGCCTTCGGCGGCACCTCGACCTACATCCCGCTCAAGGTGAACCAGGCCGGTGTCATCCCGGTCATCTTCGCCTCGTCGCTGCTGTACATCCCCGCCCTGGTGGTCCAGCTGACCAGCAGCCAGGCCGGCTGGGCGACGTGGATCAGGACCAACTTCGTCAAGGGTGACCACCCCGTCTACATGGCCACCTACTTCCTGCTGATCGTCTTCTTCGCCTTCTTCTACGTCGCCATCTCCTTCAACCCCGAAGAAGTTGCCGACAATATGAAGAAGTATGGTGGGTTCATCCCGGGCATCCGGGCCGGCCGGCCGACGGCCGAGTACCTGAACTACGTGCTCACCCGCATCACGTGGCCGGGTTCGCTCTACCTGGGCCTGATCGCGTTGATCCCGATGATCGCCCTGGTCGCCTTCGGACAGCAGACCAACTTCCCGTTCGGCGGCACCAGCGTTCTCATCGTCGTCGGCGTCGGACTCGAAACTGTGAAGCAGATCGAGAGCCAGCTCCAGCAGCGCAATTACGAAGGGTTCCTCCGCTGATGCGTATCGTCCTCGTCGGGCCTCCCGGGGCCGGGAAGGGTACTCAGGCGCACCTGCTCGCCAAGACCCTGTCCATCCCCCACATCTCCACCGGCGACCTCTTCCGCGCCAACATTGGTCAGGGCACCCCGCTGGGGCTCGAGGCCAAGAGCTTCATGGACGCGGGTCGCCTGGTGCCGGATGAGGTCACCATCGGGATGGCCAAGGACCGCATGCTCCAGCCCGATGCCGCCAACGGCTTCCTGCTCGACGGCTTCCCGCGCAACCTTGGCCAGGCCAAGGCGCTGGACGAGTTCCTGGCCGAGCAGGGCATCGCGCTGGACGGCGTGCTGGACCTTGAGGTCCCCGAGGACGAGGTCGTCCGCCGGATCGCCGGCCGCCGTCTGTGCCGCAACGACGGGGGCCACGTCTTCCACGTGGACTACAACCCGCCGAAGGCCGAGGGCGTCTGCGACGAGTGCGGCGGCGAGCTGTACCAGCGCTCCGACGACACCGAGGAGAAGGTGCGGACGCGGCTGGAGGTCTACCACACGGAGACCGAGCCGATCATCGACTACTACGCCCAGCAGGGCCTGGTGGCGACCATCCCCGCGCTCGGCAAGGTGGACGAGGTGACCCAGCGCGCGATCGAGGCGCTGAAGCAGGACAGCTGACATCACGAGCGACGCCCTACGGCCGCGCCGCCCCTCGCCGGGGCGGCGCGGCCGTGCCGCGTCGTACGGTGGAACGAGTGCACGGCCGCCCGGCAAGGACCGGGCGGGAACCCAAGGAAGGCGTGACCAGATGGTGGAGATCAAGACCCCCGAGCAGATCGCGAAGATGCGAGCGGCCGGGCTGGTCGTCGCCGAGGCGCTGAAGGCCTGCCGGGAGGCGGTCGCCCCGGGGGTGACCACCCAGGAGCTGAACGACGTCGCGGACAAGGTCATCACCGACCACGGCGCCACCTCGAACTTCCGGGCCGACCACGGCGGGCTCTGGTTCCCGGGGGTGATCTGCGCCTCGGTGAACAACGAGGTCGTGCACGGCATCCCCGGCGACCGGGCGCTGCAGGAGGGCGACATCATCTCGATCGACTGCGGCGCCATCGTGGACGGTTGGCACGGCGACGCGGCGATCACCGTCGCGGTCGGCGAGGTCCGGCCCGAGGTGGAGATGCTCAGCCGGGTCACCGAGGGCTCGATGTGGGCTGGCATCGCCCAGATGAAGAAGGGCAACCGCCTCGCCGACGTCTCCAAGGCGATCGAGGGCTTCATTCGCCGCCAGCCGCTGCCGCCCAAGGGCAAGTGGGGCATCACCGAGGGCTACGGCGGCCACGGCATCGGCACCGCGATGCACATGGAGCCGCACGTGCTGAACTACGTGGAGCGGGGCCGCGGCAAGGGCCCCAAGCTGATCCCCGGCACCGTGCTGGCCATCGAGCCGATGGTCTCGCTGGGCACCCCGCACACCACCGTGCTGGAGGACGACTGGACCGTCGTGACCACCGACGGCACCTGGGCCTCGCACTGGGAGCACTCGGTGGCCGTGACCGAGCAGGGCCCGCTGGTACTCACGGCCTTCGACGGCGGCCGGGCCGAACTCGCGAAGCTGGGCATCACCGCGGCTCCGGACCCCCTCGGCTAGTCGCGGAGGCGGTCAACTGCCGCGTCTGACAAGGGATCAGAGCCCTGGAGGTTTGGACCTCCAGGGCTTTTGTCCTATTTTTATCGGCTGGCAGTGGCTTCACTGGCCTCAGCGGCTTCGATCAAGCAGGAGAGTGCAGTGCTCAAGGGATTCCGCGACTTCATGATGCGCGGCAACGTGGTCGACATGGCCGTCGGTGTGGTCATCGGTGCCGCCTTCACCGGAGTGGTGACCGGTTTCGTGTCGGCGTTCCTCACCCCGCTGGTGGGTGTGGTGGTCGGCGCCGCCGGCGACTTCAGCTCGTACAAGGCCAACCTGGGCGGGGTCATCTTCCCGTACGGGCAGTTCCTCAACGTGCTGATCGCGTTCCTCATGACCGCGGCGGTGCTGTACTTCTGCGTCGTGCTGCCGATGACCAAGGCCACCGCCCGCTACCTGCCGAAGAAGCCGAAGGCCCCGAAGCGCCCCTGCCCCGAGTGCCTGACCGAGATCCCCCAGGCGGCCCGCCGCTGCTCGGCGTGCACCGCCCACGTCGAGCCGCTGGTGTTCTCCGCCGGTCTGTGACCGCGGCCCGCGCGCCACGACGGCCTCCCCGGGGCCCCGTTTTGGCCCATCGGACGCACTGACGTAGGATGGACCGTCGGCTCACTCGTAGCGTGCTCCAGCACGCCCTCTTCCCCTTCGGGGGGTGGGGTGGACCCAGGTTCGCACGAGCGTTCCGCATACGGTAGCCGGTCCCGGAAGGTGGATCTCGCAGTTCATGGCTAAGAAGCAAGGCGCCATTGAGATCGAGGGCACCGTGATCGAGTCTCTTCCGAACGCGATGTTCAAGGTCGAGCTGCAGAACGGTCACAAGGTCCTCGCGCACATCAGTGGCAAGATGCGCATGCACTACATCCGCATCCTGCCGGACGACCGGGTCGTGGTGGAGCTCAGCCCCTACGACCTCACGCGTGGCCGGATCGTCTACCGCTACAAGTAAGAACGTCAGATCTAGACCCGGAGAACCTGAAGCATGAAGGTCAAGCCGAGCGTCAAGAAGATCTGCGACAAGTGCAAGGTGATCCGCCGTCACGGCCGGGTCATGGTGATCTGCGACAACCTGCGCCACAAGCAGCGCCAGGGCTGATCAGTTCTCCCCAGCATTTCTCGTAGTACTTCGCGCGACGCGAAAACGTCATAAGCGGGCTGCCCGATCCGTCCCTCGCGGGACGGACTGCCACCCCCGGTCAGAGGCCGGGGCTCCCACACCGTGAGGTGTCGGAGTAGGCAGCACGCAAGACCTCTGAAGAAACACAGGAGCCATGAATGGCACGCCTCGCCGGCGTTGATCTCCCCCGTGAGAAGCGGATCGAGATCGCCCTTACGTACGTGTACGGCATCGGTCGTACCCGCGCCCAGCACACCCTCGCCGAGACCGGCGTCAACCCGGATGTCCGCGTTCGCGACATCTCCGAGGAAGACCTCGTCAAGCTGGGTCAGTACATCGACGCCAACTTCACGGTCGAGGGTGACCTCCGCCGTGAGGTGGCCGCCGACATCCGCCGCAAGGTCGAGATCGGCTGCTACGAGGGTCTGCGTCACCGCCGCGGCCTGCCGGTCCGCGGTCAGCGCACCCACACCAACGCGCGTACCCGCAAGGGCCCGCGTCGCGCGATCGCCGGCAAGAAGAAGCCGGGCAAGAAGTAGTCCGTCCCGTCACCGGACATCCCTCCGGCCCGCGGGTCAGCGGACCGACCACCTCAGTAGGAGAACAGACTTATGCCCCCCAAGGGTCGTCAGGCTGCCGGCGCGAAGAAGATCCGCCGCAAGGAAAAGAAGAACGTCGCTCACGGCCACGCGCACATCAAGAGCACGTTCAACAACACCATCGTTTCGATCACCGACCCCGCGGGCAACGTGATCTCCTGGGCCTCTGCCGGCCACGTCGGCTTCAAGGGCTCGCGCAAGTCCACCCCGTTCGCCGCGCAGATGGCCGCCGAGGCCGCTGCCCGTCGCGCGCAGGAGCACGGCATGCGCAAGGTCGACGTCTTCGTGAAGGGTCCGGGCTCCGGCCGCGAGACCGCGATCCGTTCGCTCCAGGCCACCGGCCTGGAGGTCGGCTCGATCCAGGACGTCACCCCCACCCCGCACAACGGCTGCCGTCCGCCGAAGCGCCGCCGCGTCTGACGCAGCGCCTTCGGGCATCGGTGTTGCTTTAAACCACGTACGGGGTCCTGATTCTTGCGGGACCCCGTACGCTGGTTCTGTTCGGCATCAAATAGTGGGTGCCGAAGACAACTGGAGGATCTGAACATGCTGATCGCTCAGCGCCCCTCGCTGACCGAAGAGGTCGTCGACGAATTCCGCTCGCGGTTCGTGATCGAGCCGCTGGAGCCGGGCTTCGGCTACACCCTCGGCAACTCCCTTCGCCGCACGCTCCTCTCCTCGATCCCCGGTGCCGCTGTCACCAGCATCCGGGTCGACGGTGTCCTGCACGAGTTCACCACCGTGCCGGGCGTCAAGGAGGACGTCACCGACCTCATCCTCAACATCAAGCAGCTGGTCGTCTCCTCGGAGCACGACGAGCCGGTCGTGATGTACCTGCGCAAGCAGGGCCCGGGCGTGGTCACCGCCGCCGACATCGCGCCGCCGGCCGGTGTCGAGGTGCACAACCCCGAGCTGGTCCTCGCCACGCTGAACGGCAAGGGCAAGCTGGAGATGGAGCTGACCGTCGAGCGCGGTCGCGGCTACGTCTCCGCCGTGCAGAACAAGGCTTCCGGCCAGGAGATCGGCCGCATCCCGGTCGACTCGATCTACAGCCCCGTGCTGAAGGTCACCTACAAGGTCGAGGCCACCCGTGTCGAGCAGCGGACCGACTTCGACAAGCTGATCGTCGACGTCGAGACCAAGCCCGCCATGCGCCCGCGTGACGCCATGGCCTCGGCCGGCAAGACCCTGGTCGAGCTGTTCGGTCTCGCCCGCGAGCTGAACATCGACGCCGAGGGCATCGACATGGGCCCGTCCCCGACGGACGCCGCCCTGGCCGCCGATCTGGCGCTGCCGATCGAGGAGCTCGAGCTCACCGTTCGGTCGTACAACTGCCTCAAGCGCGAGGGCATCCACACCGTGGGTGAGCTCGTCGCCCGCTCCGAGGCCGACCTGCTCGACATCCGCAACTTCGGTGCGAAGTCGATCGACGAGGTCAAGGCGAAGCTGGCCGGCATGGGCCTGGCCCTCAAGGACAGCCCGCCCGGGTTCGACCCGACCGCCGCCGCCGACGCCTTCGGCGCCGACGACCTGGACGACGCGGGTTACGCGGAGACCGAGCAGTACTGAGCGTGATCCGGGGGACTTCCCCCGGACCCCCGTTTTGCTGGCGGGGGCGGTTCCCCGGAGCCGCCCCCACCATCATGAAAGTCGTACGGACACCGTGTCCGTACGCCCGCTGCGGTACCTGGTACGGCCGCAGTCGGAGATCCAAGGAGTAATTCCATGCCGCGTCCCACCAAGGGTGCCCGCCTCGGCGGCGGCCCGCACCACGAGCCGCTGCTGCTCGCCGGTCTGTGCCGGGAGCTGTTCCAGTACGGCCGCATCACCACGACCGAGGCCAAGGCCCGTCGGATGCGCCCGCTGGCGGAGAAGCTGATCACCAAGGCGAAGAAGGGCGACATCCACAACCGTCGTCTGGTTCGCAAGACGATCACCGACATCTCCGTGCTGCACACCCTCTTCACCGAGATCGCGCCGCGCTACGAGAACCGCCCGGGTGGCTACACCCGCATCACCAAGATCGGTGGCCGTCGTGGCGACAACGCCCCGATGGCCGTGATCGAGCTGGTCGAGGCGCTGACCGTCGCGCAGACCGCCGTCGGCGAGGCCGAGGGCGCCACCAAGCGCGCCGTCAAGGAGGCCGAGGCCAAGGTCGAGGAGACCAAGGTCGAGGACACCAAGGCCGACGAGGCCGAGGCCGAGCAGGCCTGACACCTTTGGGTGCAGTGCGGGCCCGCTCTCCCATTCCGTGGGGGAGCGGGCCCGTTCCTTCTGTCTGGAGTGAAGCAGTGGTCAACGATTGCGCCGAGCGGCCGCCGGTGAAGGACGGCCCGGCGGACGGGTACCTCCGGGTCCGGCTCGACCTCGCCTACCACGGGGCGGAGTTCTCCGGCTGGGCCCGCCAACGCGGTGGCCGCCGCACGGTGCAGGAGGAGATCGAGTCCGCGCTGCAGGTCGTCACCCGCAGCTCGGAGCTGTACCCGCTGACGGTCGCCGGACGGACCGACGCCGGCGTGCACGCGCGGGGTCAGGTCGCCCACGTCGACCTGCCGGCCGAGTTGTGGGCCGTGCACCGCGAGAAGCTGCTGCGCCGGCTGGCCGGGCGACTGCCCGGGGATGTGCGGATCTACCGCCTCGGCGAGGCGCCGGCCGGCTTCGACGCCCGTTTCTCCGCAATCTGGCGCCGCTACGCCTACCGGGTCGCCGACCACCCCGGCGGAGTGGACCCACTGCTGCGCGGCCACGTGCTCTGGCACGACCGGCCGCTGGACGTCGAGCGGATGAACGCGGCCGCCGCGCTGCTGCTGGGTGAGCACGACTTCGCCGCGTACTGCAAGAAGCGCGAGGGTGCGACGACCATCCGCACCCTGCTGGAGCTGCACTGGGACCGCGTCCCGGTCGACTCCTACGCCTCCCAGGAGGGCACGCTGGCGGTCGCCACCGTCCGCGCCGACGCCTTCTGCCACAACATGGTGCGGGCCCTGGTCGGCGCGATGCTGCTGGTCGGCGACGGGCACCGGCCGGTGGAGTTCCCGGGCGAGGTGCTGGCCGGCGGGGTGCGCAACTCCGCGGTCAACGTGATCCGGCCGTACGGGCTGACGCTGGAGGAGGTCGGCTACCCGGCGGACGACCAGCTCGCCGAGCGCAGCCGGCTGGCCCGCCGGGTCAGGACGCTGCCGGGGCAGCCGACCGTCGGGTAATCCGTTTTGGTCCTGGGCGGCGGCTTGGGAGAATCGTCCGCATGGGACACGTCGAGATTTCGCACCTTGAGTACTACCTGCCGGACGGGCGGGTGCTGTTCGACGACGCGTCCTTCCGGGTCGGCGAGGGCTCCGCGGTCGCGCTGGTGGGCGCCAACGGAGCTGGCAAGACCACCCTGCTGCGCATGATCGCGGGCGACCTCCAGCCGCACGGCGGTTCGGTGACGATCAGCGGCGGGCTCGGTGTGATGCGCCAGTTCGTCGGCACCACCGGCCGCGAGGCCAAGCAGGAGGACGAGGACCGGCAGGGTCCGGCCCCGCTGCCCGCCGACGCCTCCGTCCGCGACCTGCTGGTCTCGGTGGCCCCCGAGCGGATCGCCGTCGCGGCCCGCGCGGTCGACGCCGCCGAGCTGGCGATGATCGCCCAGGACGACGAGAAGACGCAGATGGCCTACGCCCAGGCGCTCTCCGACTGGGCGGACGTCGGTGGCTACGACTACGAGACCGACTGGGACGTCTGCACCACGGCCGCCCTCGGGATGCCCTTCGACAAGGCCCAGTGGCGCGGGCTGAACACCCTCTCCGGCGGCGAGCAGAAGCGCCTCGTGCTGGAGGCGCTGCTGCGCGGCCCCGAAGAGGTGCTGCTGCTGGACGAGCCGGACAACTACCTGGACGTCCCCGGCAAGCGCTGGCTGGAGGAGGCGATCAAGTCCACCTCCAAGACCGTGCTCTACATCTCGCACGACCGAGAGCTGCTCTCCCGCACCGCCGAGAAGATCATCAGCGTCGAGTCCGGTGCGGCCGGCAGCAGCGTCTGGGTCCACGGCGGCGGCTTCGACTCCTTCCACGAGGCACGCAAGGACCGCTTCGCCCGGTTCGAGGAGCTCGGCCGGCGCTGGGACGAGGAACACGCCAAGCTCAAGAAGCTGGTGGTCACCCTGCGTCAGGCGGCCTCGGTCAGCCACGCGCTGGCCACCCGCTACGCCGCGGCACAGACCCGGCTGAAGAAGTTCGAGGAGGCGGGCCGCCCGGAGGAGCCGCCGCGCGAGCAGAACATCACCATGCGGCTCAAGGGCGGCCGGACGGGCGTCCGGGCCTTCACCATCGAGCAGCTGGAGCTCACCGGCCTGATGAAGCCGTTCGACCTGGAGGTCTTCTACGGCGAGCGGATCGGCGTCCTGGGCTCCAACGGCTCGGGCAAGTCGCACTTCCTGCGGCTGCTCGCCGGCGACGGGACGGTCGCCCACAGCGGCCGGTGGAAGCTCGGCGCCCGCGTCGTGCCCGGCCACTTCCGGCAGACCCACGCCCACCCGGAGCTGTTCGGCCGCACGGTGCGCTCGATCGTTGAGGAGGAGCACGCGCTCAGCCGCGGCGCCGCGATGGGGGCGCTGCGCCGCTACGAGCTGGACCGCCAGGAGGAGCAGAAGTTCGAGTCGCTGTCCGGTGGCCAGCAGGCCCGGCTGATGATCCTCAAGCTCGAACTCGACGGGGTGACGGCCCTGTTGCTCGACGAGCCGACCGACAACCTGGACCTGGAGAGCGCCGAGGCGCTGCAGGCCGGCCTGGAGGCCTTCGACGGCACCGTGTTGTGCGTCACGCACGACCGCTGGTTCGCCAAGACCTTCGACCGCTTCCTGGTGTTCGGTGCGGACGGCCAGGTCTACGAGTCCGCGGAGCCGGTCTGGGACGTCAGCCGGGTCGAGCGCGAGCGCTGATCGGAGGCGTTGCCCGGCTCCGGCGCGAGCGCCGATCGGGGCCGTCCGGGCCGCTTTCCGGCCCGGTCGGCCCGAGGGGATTTTGACCCACCCCGGTGCGCCCAGTAGGCTGGGTGCTTGTTGTGCGTATTGGCTCGCTCTATCTCACGTGAGAGGTCGGTACGCCGGAGATATCAGGTCGACGACCCAGCGGCTCCCCTTGAATTGCGTCCAAGGCGGCCAGGCTGATGCGCTCGACCGGGTGCTCCTGTCAGGACTCACTCACTGAAAAGCAGAGGCTACGACCGTGCGTACGTACAGCCCCAAGCCCGGCGACGTCCAGCGTCAGTGGCACGTCATCGACGCGACCGACGTCGTGCTCGGCCGCCTGGCCTCCCAGGCCGCCAACATCCTCCGGGGTAAGCACAAGGCGATCTACGCGCCGCACGTTGACACCGGTGACTTCGTCATCATCATCAACGCGGACAAGGTGCACCTGTCGGGTAACAAGAAGACCCAGAAGCTGGCGTACCGCCACAGCGGCTTCCCGGGCGGTCTCCGCTCGGTCCGCTACGACGACCTCCTGGCGAACAACCCGGAGAAGGCCGTCGAGAAGGCCATCAAGGGCATGATCCCCAAGAACACCCTGGGTCGCCAGATGCTCTCGAAGCTGAAGGTCTACTCGGGCGACCAGCACCCCCACGCTGCCCAGCAGCCGGTGCCGTTCGAGATCACCCAGGTCGCGCAGTAACTCCGGCCACCTAGCCCCCCAACACTGAAAAGAGCTGAGGAACACCGTGGCCGAGACCACTGAAACCCTTGAGGTCGACTTCGACGAGACCGTCGTCGAGGGCGAGTACACCTCTGAGGAGAGCTACACCTCCGAGTCGCTGGCCGGCCGCTTCGGCGAGGCCGTCCCCGGCGCCGGCCTTGGCCGCCGCAAGGAGGCGATCGCCCGCGTGCGCATCGTCCCGGGCACCGGCGTGTGGAAGATCAACGGTCGCACCCTGGAGAACTACTTCCCCAACAAGGTGCACCAGCAGACCGTGAACGAGCCCTTCAAGCTGCTGGAGCTCGACGGTCGCTACGACGTCGTCGCCCGCATCTCGGGTGGCGGCACCTCCGGTCAGGCCTACGCGCTGCGCCTCGGTGTGGCCCGCGCCCTGAACGAGGCCGACGTGGACAACAACCGCGCCGCCCTCAAGAAGGCCGGCTTCCTGATGCGTGACGCCCGTGCCGTCGAGCGCAAGAAGGCCGGTCTCAAGAAGGCCCGTAAGGCCCCGCAGTACAGCAAGCGCTAGTCGCGCCCGAGGGGTGTGTGCCGCCCTGGTGCACACCCCTGGTTGCGCTCTCACGCCCCGGAGTACCCCGTGTACTCCGGGGCGTCGTGCTCCCCGGCCGTGGTGTGCAGGCCGGGGATTCGATCGAATGGACTGCCGGGTTTTACCTGCCAGCAGCGGTGATGGAGGACGGGACAGTGGGACGACTCTTCGGTACGGACGGCGTACGCGGTGTGGCCAACCAGGGGCTGACGGCGGAGCTGGCGCTCGGGCTGTCCGTCGCGGCGGCGCACGTTCTCGGTGAGGCGGGGGCCTTCGACGGCCACCGGCCGGTCGCGGTGGTCGGCCGCGACCCGCGCGCCTCGGGCGAGTTCCTGGAGGCCGCGGTCATCGCCGGCCTGGCCAGTGCGGGCGTCGACGTGCTGCGGGTCGGCGTGCTGCCCACCCCGGCGGTGGCCTACCTCACCGGCGCCCTCGGCGCCGACTTCGGCGTGATGCTCTCCGCCAGCCACAACGCCATGCCGGACAACGGCATCAAGTTCCTCGCCCGGGGCGGCCACAAGCTGGACGACCGGATCGAGGACGCCATCGAGGCGCACTACCGCACCCACACCGTCGGCGGCGAGGAGTGGAAGCGCCCCACCGGTGAGGCCGTCGGCCGCGTCCGCGAGTACACCGAGGGCTTCGACAAGTACGTCGCGCACCTGATCGGCGTGCTGCCCAACCGCCTGGACGGCATCCGGGTCGTCATCGACGGCGCGCACGGCGCGGCCGCCTACGTCGCGCCCGAGGCGTTCGCCCGGGCCGGCGCCGAGGTCGTCCACACCCTGGGGACCGAGCCCACCGGTCTGAACATCAACGACGGCGTCGGCTCCACCCACCTGGACCGGCTGCGCGCCGCGATGAAGGAGTACCAGGCCGACCTCGGTATCGCGCTCGACGGCGACGCCGACCGCTGCCTGGCCGCCGACGCGGAGGGCGACGAGGTCGACGGCGACCAGATCATCGCGATCCTGGCCGTCGCCATGAAGGAGGCCGGCACCCTGCGCGGCAACACGGCCGTCGCCACCGTGATGTCCAACCTGGGCTTCAAGCTGGCGATGGAGCGCGAGGGCGTGGAGCTGGTGCAGACCGCGGTCGGCGACCGCTACGTGCTGGAGGCGATGAAGGAGCACGGCTTCGCGCTCGGCGGCGAGCAGTCCGGCCACGTCATCCTGCTGGACCACGCCACCACCGGCGACGGCACCCTGACCGGCCTCATGCTGGGCGCCCGGCTGGCCGCCACCAAGCAGCCGCTCGCCGACCTGGCCGCCGTGATGACCCGGCTGCCGCAACTGCTGATCAACGTCAAGGGCGTGGACAAGAGCCGGGTGAACACCAGCCCCGAGCTGGCCGCGGCGGTTGCCGAGGCCGAGGCCGAGCTGGGCTCCACCGGCCGCGTGCTGCTGCGCTCCTCGGGCACCGAGCCGCTGGTCCGGGTGATGGTCGAGGCCGCCGACCAGGTGCAGGCCAAGGCCGTCGCCGAGCGGCTGGCCGAGGCGGTCCGTACGCACCTGGGCTGACGCCCGCGCACGCACAGGGCCCCCGCCGTTTCGTACGGCGGGGGCCCTGCGGCGTCGGGGGCGCTCAGAGTTTGCGCAGCAGCGCGCGGCGGACCTTGTGGTCCTGACCCTTCTGCAGGATCAGGGTGGCGCGGCCCCGGGTGGGCAGCACGTTCTCCAGCAGGTTGGGCTTGTTGATGGTGCGCCAGACCTGGCGGCCGTACTCCATCGCCTCCTCCTCCGGCACTTCGGTGAAGCGGCGGAAGTAGGAGTTCGGGTCCTGGAAGGCGGTCTGCCGCAGCTTGCGGAAGCGGTCCAGGTACCAGCTCTCGATGTCGTCGGTGCGGGCGTCGACGTAGATCGAGAAGTCGAAGTAGTCGGTCACCGCGAGCCTGGTCCGGCCGTCCGTGCCGGGCAGGGCCGGCTGGAGCACGTTCAGGCCCTCGACGATGAGGATGTCCGGGCGCTCCACGGTCAGCCGCTGGCCGGGCACGATGTCGTACACCAGGTGCGAGTAGACGGGGGCGGTGACCAGCTCCTTGCCGGCCTTCACGTCCGCCACGAAGCGCATCAGCGCGCGGCGGTCGTAGGACTCCGGGAAGCCCTTGCGGGCCATCAGGCCCCGCCGACGCAGCTCGGCATTGGGCAGCAGGAAGCCGTCGGTGGTGACCAGTGCGACCCGGGGGTGCTCGGGCCAGCGGGCCAGCAGCGCCTGCAGCAGGCGCGCCGTGGTGGACTTGCCGACCGCGACCGAGCCGGCCACGCCGATGATGAACGGCGTGCGGGTGCGCTCGGTGTCCGGAGTGTCCAGGAAGGTGCCCAGCGCGCCGCGCAGATCGTGCGTGGCGTGGATGTAGAGGTTCAGCAGGCGGGACAGCGGCAGATAGACGTCACGGACCTCGTCCAGGTCGAGGGCGGTGCCGAGGCCGCGCAGCCGTTCCACCTCCTCCGCGGTCAGCGGCAGCGGCGTACGCTCGCGCAGCGCGCTCCACTCGGCCCGGCTGAGGTCCACGTAGGGGGACGGCGACGGGCCGGGCGTGGCGGCGCCCCGCGTACAGAGTTCGGTCAGCACATGCTCCATTGTGGGCCGTAGCGGCGTTCACGGTGGCTGTGGTGTCGGTCACGCGCAGTGGGCGAAGCGTGCGAATGGGGCGTCTTGGGCGCCCTTATGCTGGCACGCATGTGCGGAATCGTTGGATACGTGGGCTCTCAGCCCGCTCTGGATGTAGTAATCGCAGGCCTGCAGCGACTGGAGTACCGGGGTTACGACTCGGCCGGTGTCGCGGTGCAGGTGCAGGGCTCCGACGGGCAGTGGAGCCTGGCCACCGACAAGCGGGCCGGCAAGCTCGCCAACCTGGAGAAGTCGCTCGCCGAGACCCCTCTTCCCGGCGGCACCACCGGCATCGGTCACACCCGCTGGGCCACCCACGGCGGCCCGACGGACGCCAATGCCCACCCTCACCTGGACGACGCCGTCCGGGTCGCCGTGGTCCACAACGGCATCATCGAGAACTTCGCCCAGCTGCGGGCGGAGCTGGCCGAGCGCGGCCACACGCTGCGCTCGGAGACCGACACCGAGGTCGTCGCGCACCTGCTGGCCGAGGTGTACGAGGGCGACCTCGCGGAGGCCATGCGGATCGTCTGCCGCCGGCTGGACGGCGCCTTCACCCTCGTCGCCGTGCACGCCGACGCGCCGGACGTCGTGGTCGGCGCGCGTCGCAACTCGCCGCTGGTGGTCGGGCGCGGCGACGGCGAGAACTTCCTCGCCTCCGACGTGGCCGCGTTCATCGCGCACACCCGTGAGGCGATCGAGCTCGGGCAGGACCAGGTCGTCGAGCTGCGCCGCGAAGGCGTCACGGTGACCGACTTCGACGGCAACCCGGCGGACGTGCGCGAGTACCACGTCGACTGGGACGCCTCGGCCGCCGAGAAGGGCGGCTACGACTACTTCATGCTCAAGGAGATCGCCGAGCAGCCGAAGGCCGTCGCCGACACCCTCCTCGGCCGGATCGGCACCGACGGCCGGCTCACCCTCGACGAGCTGCGGATCTCCGACGCCGACCTGCGTTCGGTGGACAAGGTCGTCATCGTCGCGTGCGGCACGGCCTTCCACGCCGGCATGATCGCCAAGTACGCGATCGAGCACTGGACCCGGATCCCGTGCGAGGTCGAGGTCGCCTCGGAGTTCCGTTACCGCGACCCGATCATGGGCCCGGGCACGCTGGTCATCGCCATCTCGCAGTCCGGCGAGACCATGGACACCCTGATGGCGCTGCGGCACGCGCGCGAGCAGAGCGCCAAGGTGCTGGCGATCTGCAACACCAACGGCTCGACCATCCCGCGCGAGTCGGACGCGGTGCTCTACACGCACGCCGGTCCGGAGGTGGCGGTCGCCTCCACCAAGGCGTTCCTGACCCAGCTGGTGGCCTGCTACCTGGTCGCGCTCTACCTGGGCCAGGTACGGGGCACCAAGTGGGGCGACGAGATCTTCGCCGTCATCAAGGAGCTCGGCGACGCCCCGCGACAGGTCGAGCAGGTGCTGGAGACCATGGAGCCGGTGCGCGAGCTGGCCCGCTCGCTGGCGGACGCCACCTCGGTGCTGTTCCTCGGCCGGCACGTCGGCTTCCCGGTGGCCCTGGAGGGCGCGCTCAAGCTCAAGGAGCTGGCGTACATGCACGCCGAGGGCTTCGCGGCGGGCGAGCTGAAGCACGGGCCGATCGCGCTGATCGAGGAGGGGCTGCCGGTCGTGGTGGTCGTGCCGTCGCCGCGCGGGCGGTCGATCCTGCACGACAAGATCGTCTCCAACATCCAGGAGATCCGGGCGCGCGGTGCGCGCACCATCGTCATCGCGGAGGAGGGCGACGAGGCGGTCGTCCCGTACGCGGATCACCTGATCCGCATCCCGGTGACGCCGACCCTGCTCCAGCCGCTGGTCTCCACCGTGCCGCTGCAGGTCTTCGCCTGCGAGCTGGCCACGGCCAAGGGCCACGAGGTCGACCAGCCGCGCAACCTGGCGAAGTCGGTCACCGTGGAGTAGTACCTCCGGGTGCCGTTCACGGCGCCCTCGGCCCGGTGCCCCTGCGGTGGCTGCGTCCTACCGCAGGGGCGCCGGCGTGTCGAGCGTGAAGGAGAACGGGGCGGGGAGGTCGAGGGGCTTGCCGAACTCGACCTGGCCACGGGTGATGTAGTCCTCGCCCTGCGGGGTGGTGAACAGCCTCACCTCGCCCTCGCCGCGGTCGACCGGCAGGTAGCAGGGGATACCCGCCGCGGCGTAGCCGTGGCGCTTGGGCCCGCGGTCCTTGTGCGGGTGGGTGGACGTCGTGCGGGTGGGTGGACGTCACCTCGAAGACGAGCAGGACCGCAGTCGTCGGAGCCCAGGAAGCCGCGTTCTCGAAGTGCCCGACCGGCTGACGGTGCCGTCCGGGACGTACCGGCCCCTCGGCGTGATCAGTCCCGTGTTGGGCGAGAGGTCGAGGTCGACCGCGGCCTTGCGGAAGAACGGCCTGGCGAGCAGCGAGAACGCGGTCTCGTGCGATCCGTCCGGCGGCGTCACGACGATCTCCCAGCTCCTGCCGCCCCAGCTCCTGCCGTTCCACGCGTGCGACACGGTGGGTGTACGGACCGACGCCGGTGGGGGGATCGAAGTGGTTGCCACTCGAAAGTGCCCCGCAAAGCCGGAGCAGCAGTCCGTGATCATCGGGGTCGGGAGCGATGTGGCGGGGATCGGCCGGTTCGCGGCGACGTTGGAGCGCACGCCGGGGCTGGCGGAGCGACTGTTCACGCTGTTCACGCCGTTCACGCCGGGGGAGCTGCGGCCGGGGTCGGGGCAACGGCGGGGTGGGGCCTCGCCGGCGGCGCGGTTCGCGGCGACGGAGGCGCCGGCCGAGGCGATCGGCGCGCCCGGCGGGCCGGTCTGGACCGACGCCGAGGTGGTGAGCGCCGACTCGGGCCGGTCGGTGCGGGTGGGCGGGACGGGTGGGCGGGACGGTCGCGGCGCGGGCGGCACAGCCGGGCGTCGTCTCGTGGCACGTGTCGCTCGGCCATGATGCGGGCGTAGCGTCGGCGGTAGTTGTCGCCGAGGGTTAGGGCTTTCGCATGCGCCGCGCTCACCGTGTCGAACAGGTCCGGGCCGCCGAGGCCGAACTGATGGCCCGACTGCCCGAGGGCACTCTGATGCAACGGGCCGCCGCAGGCCTCGCCGCCACCTGCGCCCGACTGCTGACGCGCCGGCGCGGCCGGGTGTACGGCAGCCGGGTGGTGGTGCTCGCGGGCAGCGGCGACAACGGGGGTGACGCACTGTACGCCGGCGCGGTGCTGGCCCGGCGCGGCGCGCGGGTGACGGCGGTGCTGCTCGCTCCCGGGCGTGCCCACGCGGACGGGTTGGCGGCGCTGCGGGCGGCGCGCGGCCGGGTGGTGCTGGAACAGGAAGTCGGCCTGGCCGACTTCTCGCGCGCCGACCTGGTGCTGGACGGCATCGTCGGGATCGGTGGGCGGGGTGGCCTGCGCCCGGAGGCGGAGCCGTACGCGCGGGCCGGGCGGCGCGGCGTGGTGGTGGCGGTGGACGTGCCCAGCGGGGTGGACGCCGACACCGGCGAGGTGACGGGTCCGGCGCTACGGGCGGACGTCACGGTCTGCTTCGGCACGTACAAGCCGGGGCTGCTGATCGACCCGGGTGCCTCGTACGCCGGCGCGGTGCAGTTGGTGGGGATCGGGCTGGAACTGCCGACGGCGGAGGTGGAGGCCCTGCAGCACGCCGAGGTCGCGGCGCTGCTGCCGGTCCCGGGAGCGGAGAGCGACAAGTACCGGCGCGGCGTCGTCGGGGTGGCGGCCGGTTCGGCGACGTACCCCGGGGCGGCGCTGCTGGCGGTCGCCGGCGCGCTGCACGGCGGGGCGGGCGCGGTGCGGTACGTCGGGACGGCCGCCGAGGAGGTGGTGCGACGGTTCCCGGAGGTCCTGGTCACCGAGGGCGGGCCGGCCGGAGCCGGGCGGGTGCAGGCCTGGGTGGTCGGCCCGGGCGGCGGAGAGGGAGCCCGGCAGGCGCTCGGCGAGGCGCTGGCCAGCGACGTGCCCGTCCTGGTGGACGCGGACGGGCTCACCGAACTGGGCCGGCTCGGCCCGCAGGCCCTGGCCGGGCGGACGGCGCCCACGCTGCTCACCCCGCACACCGGGGAGGCGGCCCGGCTGCTGGCGGGAGCGGAGGCGGGGGACAGCGCACCGCCGGCCGCCGACGACCTGGCCGCCTCCCGGCTGGCCACCGCGCGCCGGCTCGCCGCCGCGTATCGGGCGACGGTGCTGCTGAAGGGCTCCACCACGGTGATCGCCGACCCGGGGGGCGCGGTGCGGGTCAATCCGACCGGGACGTCGTGGCTGGCGACGGCCGGGAGCGGCGACGTGCTCGCCGGGCTGGCCGGCTCCCTGCTGGCTACGGGCCTGCCCGTGCTGGACGCGGCCTCGGTGGCCGCCTACCTGCACGGCCTGGCAGGCCGCCACCCGGCGGGCGCGGGGGGCGTACTTGATGTGGCCGGTGCAGCGGGTGCGCCGGTCACGGCGTTGCAGGTGGCCGCCGCTCTGCCGGTGGTCTGGCGCGAGGTGCGGGCCTCGGCGGAGGAATAGACCGACCGGTCTACATAATTCTGGGGCGGCTGGGGGAGTAGGAAGTCGGGTGGGTCGACTTCTCGCGGGGGGATGGTGCTGGCGGGTAGTGCTGCGGGCTGGGTGGGAATGTAGACCGGTCTACATATTTGGTCCGGTGGGGCGGCGGGCGGACCTCGGGGGGAGGTGGTGGGCCGGCTGAGTGGAGTGGGAAGTCGGCCGGGTCGACTTCCTGTGCGGGGGCGAGGGTGGCGGTCGGCCGTAGAGGTAGACCGGTCTACATATTGAGGTCCCGGATGCGCTCGGCGGGTGAGGGGCTTGGCGGAGGGTCTTCGCCTGGGCGGAGTGGGAAGTCGGCTGGGTCGACTTTTCGTGCGGGGGTCGGGGGGCGGGGGTGGGGGCGGTGGTGAGGCCGGCGTTGGAGGCCGCGCGCTGATGTAGACCGGTCTACATATTTGAGTGGGACGGGTGCCCGGCCGGGTCCCGGGCAGTGGGCGGTTCGGCCGACCGGCGGGCTCCGCGCGTTGCGCCCGCCCTCCCCGCCCTCCCCGCACTTCCTGCCTTCCGCCCTCCTCCGCTGCACCCCCTCCCCTCCCGCTCCGGGGAACCGGTGGTGCTTCGGGGGCGTCCGGGACGAGGTGGTGGGGTGTACGGGCCGGTCGGCGGGTGGGCGCCGGTCCGCCGCGCCGACGGGCCGTTCGGCGAGGACGATGAGACGTCTGGGAGACTGACCCTGATGACAACTGCGAACACGACCGGCACGGCCACCCTCACCGACGGCGTCCGGGCCGAGGCGACCATCGATCTGGCCGCCCTGCGCGGCAACCTCGCCGCGCTGCGCGAGCGCGTCGGCGCCGCCACGGTGATGGCCACGGTCAAGGCGGACGCCTACGGCCACGGCGCGGTCCGCTGTGCCCGCGAGGCGGTCGCCGCGGGCATCGGGTGGCTGGGTACGGCGCTCCCGCAGGAGGCGCTGGCCCTGCGCGCCGCCGGGATCCGTCCCGACCAGGCTCGCATCCTCTGCTGGCTCTGGACCCCGGGCGGCCCCTGGCGCGAGGCGCTGCTCGCCGACGTCGACGTCTCCGTCAGCGCCCAGTGGGCACTGGACGAGCTGCTCGCCGCCGTCCGGGCGACCGGCGTCCCGGCCAGGGTGCACCTGAAGGCCGACACCGGCCTCGGTCGCAACGGCTGCCAGCCGCACGACTGGCCCGAGCTGGTCGCCGCGGCCCGCCGTGCCGAGTCCGAGGGCCTGCTCGCGGTGGTCGGCGTCTGGTCGCACTTCGCGGCGGCCGACGAGCCGGGCCACCCCTCCGTCCAGGCCCAGCTGGACGCGTTCCGCGAGGCGCTGGCGTACGCCGAGGCGGCCGGGCTGCGCCCTGCGGTCCGCCACCTCGCCAACTCGCCGGCCACCCTGCTGCTCCCGCAGTCGCACTACGACATGGTCCGTACCGGTCTGGCGATGTACGGGCTCTCGCCCGTCCCGGAGGTCGGGTCGCCGGCCGATTTCGGGCTGCGCCCGGTGATGGCGTTGACCGCCCGGCTGGCGCTGGTCAAGCACGTCCCGGGTGGGCACGGCGTCAGCTACGGCCACCACTACACGACGCCGGGCCCGACCACCCTGGGCCTGGTCCCGGTCGGCTACAGCGACGGCATCCCCCGGCACGCCAGCGGCACCGGCCCGGTGCAGATCGCCGGCAAGTGGCGCACGGTGGCCGGCCGGGTCGCGATGGACCAGTTCGTCGTCGACCTCGGCGGGGACACCCCCGCGGTCGGTGACGAGGTGCTGCTGTTCGGCAACGGCGAGCAGGGCGAACCGACCGCCGAGGACTGGGGCCGGGCCTGCGGCACCATCTCCTACGAGATCGTGACCCGGATCGGTGCCCGGGTGCCGCGCCGCTACGTCGGTGCGATCGCCGAGGGCCCGGCCGTATGAGCGAGGAGGCCGGCTCCGGCTCGGTCGCGGCGGTGGCCAAGGCAGCGAGTGCGGCCTCCGGAGTGAGCCGGGCCGGCCTGATCGGCATCTCGGTCGGCGTGGTCGCGGCCGGTGCGGCCGCCGGCGTGGCGATTGAGCGGCTCACCGTCAGTCGGGCGACCCGCCGCCGGGCGCGCGCGGAGCTGGATGCCAACGCCCCGTACGGCTCGCTGCGCGGGCGTCCGCGCACGGTGGCCGCCGCGGACGGCACCGAGCTGTACGTCGAGCTGGACGGCACCGGTTGGCCCGACCCCGTCCGGGTGCGCCCCGAGGCCCCGGCACCCGGCGAGGACGCGACGGACGGCGAAACCGGGCCCGGTGCCGGTACCGGCCGCCGCGGCTGGTTCGTCCGCCGTCGGGGGGACGGCGCCGGGAGCGGCGAGGAGCCGGTCGACCGCAGCGGACTGCCCGGCCTGCTGGGCGGCTCCGGCGCGCTGGTGCGGGCCGGTCGACGGTCGGGCCTCGGCCCCGCCGCCGTCGCCCGACGCGAGCCGCTGACCGTGATCTTCTGCCACGGCTACTGCCTCAACCAGGACAGCTGGCACTTCCAGCGGGCCGCGCTGCGCGAGGGCGTGCGGTTGGTCTTCTGGGACCAGCGCAGCCATGGCCGGTCCGAGCGCTCCCGCTCGTACCTGGCCGGTGAGCCCGCGAGCATCGACCAACTGGGCGGGGACCTCAGGGCGGTGATCGAAGCCGTCGCGCCGACCGGCCCGCTCGTCCTGGTCGGTCACTCGATGGGCGGCATGACGGTGATGGCGCTGGCCGACCAGGACCCGGAGCTGTTCCGGGAGCGGGTCGCCGGGGTCGCGCTGATCGGCACGCTGGCGGGGGACTGGGAGGCCGTGACGCTCGGTCTGCCGGCGGTCGGCGCCAAGCTGTTCAAGAAGGTCGCGCCCGGGGTGATGAAGCTCCTCGGCCGTCAGGTCGAGCTGGTGGAGGCGACCCGGCGACTGGGCGCGGACGTCAGCGCCGTCTTCTACCGGAGGTTCTCCTTCGGCGGGAAGGACGTCGACCCGGGTGTGGTCCGGTTCGCCGAACAACTGCTGGACGCCACCCCGATCGACGTGGTGGCCGAGTTCTACCCGGTCTTCGGTGCGCACGAGAAGACCGCCGCGCTGGCGGCCCTGCGGGGCATCCCCACGCTGGTGCTCGCCGGTACCAAGGACCTGCTGACCCCGCCCGCGCACAGCGAGGCGATGGCCGAGCAGCTGCCCGGCGCCGAGCTGCTCCTGGTGGAGGACGCCGGGCACCTGGTGATGCTGGAGCGCCCCGACCTCGTCGACCAGCGCCTGGTCGCCCTGCTCAAGCAGGCGGTCGACCGCCGCGGCGCGGCGCCGCTGCCGCCCTCGCTGGGGGAGTCGGAGTAGCCGCTCCGGTGGCCCGGGCGCGGGATCCGGACGTGGCAGGGGCGCGCCGGGAACGGGGATCGGAGCGAGCACCGTGGCGCGGGCCTGGAACCTTCCGGGGGCGGGTTTCGGCTCGGGCGGCCGGTCGGGGCCCAGGGCCGATCACGGCGGGACAGGCCGGGCCCGGCGCACGGGCGGGCGGGATGTGGCACCGTAGCGGAGGCGCCCGGCGGTCGGTGCGCCGCAGTACGGACCGAAGGGCTTGAATCGCGCATGGGCTCGCACGCCACTCTCACCGTCGCCACTCCCGAGCGGATGGGCCGGCTCGGCCGGGAGCTGGCCGCGTTGCTGCGGCCGGGGGACCTGGTGCTGCTCTCGGGCGAGCTCGGGGCGGGCAAGACCACGCTCACCCGGGGCCTGGGGGAGGGTCTCCAGGTGCGCGGGGCGGTCACCTCGCCGACCTTCGTGATCGCCCGGGTGCACCCCTCGCTGGTCGGCGGCCCGGCACTGGTGCACGTGGACGCGTACCGGCTGGGCGGGGACCTGGACGAGATGGAGGACCTCGACCTGGACGTCTCGCTGCCGGAGTCGGTGGTGGTGGTCGAGTGGGGCGAGGGCAAGGTCGAGCGGCTCGCCGAGGACCGGCTGGAGGTCCGGATCGAGCGTGCCATCGGCGGCACGGCGGACGGGGACGACCTGGACCCGCGCCAGGTGCGGTTGACCGGGATCGGCCCGCGCTGGACCGGGGTGGAGCTGGCCGCGCTGGCCTGAGCCGACCGATGCCGACAGACTGTCGGGAAAGTGTTGCGGGCGGGGTGCCGGGCGTGATGGGATAGGTGCTGCGGTTAGGTCTGCCTAACTAGGGAGGCGCCATGTCGAGCACCACCCCCGCCCCGGAGCGCGCGCCGCGCGGTACCGGGGCCGGAGAGCCCGCCCGCAGCGTTCAGGGCGGGTCGATGCGAGCCCTGCTGGCCGCATGTGCGGCCGCGGAGGCGGTCTCCACCCCGCCGGAGCGGCGCGAGAGTGCGACGCCCGCCGAGCCCGTGACCGAAACCCGCCGCGCGGCCTGACCCCCGGGCCCGCCCGCACGCGCCCGGGCCGGGCGCACCTGAACCGGACGCGCCCGAAGGCGCGCCCCCGCACGCCCGCATCCTCAGGCGACCACGACGACCTTGATGCCGTTCGGCGCGAAGTCCCAGATCAGCTGACCCTCCGGTCGACCACTGCGGATGCCGCCGGTCTTGGCCTTCGGGTCGGCGGTCGGGGTGGCCCCGTCCACCGCCGCGCTGAAGCCGAACACCACGCCGTTCTGCTGGGCGAAGCGCACCACGTGCTCGATCTGCCGGCCGTCCGTACCGGTGGTGGTGGGCGTCCGGCTGTACACCGAGTAGCTGCCGGGGGTCGGCTCCACCGAGCCCGGGGTGACCGCGAAGGAGGCCACCACCTGCGGGTTCTTCTTGGGATCGACCAGCCAGACGTAGTGGCTGCCGACCGAGTAGACGACCCGCAGCCCGCTGCCCGAGCTGGCCGGCAGGGTCGGGACGGTCGGGGTGGCCGAAGCGGTCGGGGTGGCCGAGGCGGACGGTGCGCTCGACGGGGCGGTCGTGCTCGCGCTCGGCCGGGTGGCTCCCGCGCGGTCCTGTGCGCCGTTGGCCTGGAAGGCCAGCAGGCTCACCACCGCCAGGGCCCCCAGGGTCAGCCCGGTGACCACCACTCCAGGACCCATCTTCGCCACGTGTCGCTCCCACCGCCGTCCCGAAATCCGTCGGCCCCATCGTGCCAGGTCCCTCGCCCGCACCCGCACCCCGTAGGACGTGTGTTCCGAACCCGGACGCCTTGTCGATCGGGCGGACCAAGACCGGCAGTGGGCCACGGCTCCGTCCGGTCTAACCTTGACCCGTGCTGCTGCTCGCGTTCGACACCGCCACCCCCGCCGTCACCGCCGCCGTCCATGACGGCTCGGCCGTCCTGGCCGAGACCGACCAGGTCGACGCCAGGCGCCACGGTGAGCTGCTCCTTCCCGCCATCGACCGGGTGCTGCGGGAGGCCGGCGTCGACAAGCACCGGTTGACCGGCATCGCGGTGGGTGTCGGCCCCGGCCCCTACACGGGTCTGCGGGTCGGTCTGGTGACCGCCGCCGCGCTCGGCCACGCGCTGGGCGTACCGGTGCACGGTGTCTGCACCCTGGACGCGATCGCCCACCGGGCCCGCGCCGAGGGCCTCGCCGGGCGGCCGTTCACGGTGGCGACCGACGCGCGGCGCAAGGAGGTCTACTGGGCCTCGTACGACGCGGAGGGCCGCCGCACCGAGGGCCCCGCCGTGGACCGCCCGGCCGAGCTGGCACCCCGGCCGCGGGCCGTCGGCGCCGGCGCGCTGCTGTACCCGGAGGCGTTCCCGGGGGCGCACGGGCCGGAGCACGTCTCGGCCGGCGCGCTGGCCGACTTCGCGGCCGCCGAGCTGGCCGCCGGCCGGGAGCTGCTGCCCAACGTGCCGCTCTACCTGCGCCGCCCGGACGCCCAGGTGCCCGCCGGCTACAAGGCGGTGCTCCCGGCGTGACCGGCCCGAACGGCCCCGACGACGGCCGGACCGGCCCGAACGGCGTGACCGGCGTGACCGGCGGTGCCACCCTGCGCCCGATGCGCTGGTGGGACATCGCCCCGGTGATGGAGCTGGAGCTGGAGCTCTTCCCCGAGGACGCCTGGTCCACCGGGATGTACTGGTCCGAGCTGGCCGAGGCCCACCCCGGTGGCACCCGCCACTACACCGTGGCCACCGCCGCCGACGGCGCGATCGTCGGTTACGCCGGACTGATGGCGGTGGCCGGCGAGGGCGATGTGCAGACCATTGCCGTCGACCGGCGGCACCAGGGCACCGGCCTCGGCGCTGCGCTGCTCACCGACCTGATCCGGGAGGCCGCTCGGCGCGACTGCGCCGAACTGCTGCTGGAGGTGCGGGTGGACAACCCGCGCGCCCAACGGCTCTACGAGCGCTTCGGCTTCGAGGCGGTCGGCATCCGGCGCAACTACTACCAGCCGGCCGGCATCGACGCGCTGGTGATGCGCCTCGACAACCCCCGTACCGAACCGAAGGACCCGAAGGAAGACCGCCATGGCTGACGAACCGCTCGTCCTCGGCATCGAGACCTCCTGCGACGAGACCGGCGTCGGCATCGTGCGCGGCACCACCCTGCTCGCCGACGCGGTGGCCTCCAGCGTCAACGACCACGCCCGGTTCGGCGGTGTGGTGCCCGAGATCGCCAGCCGCGCGCACCTGGAGGCGATGGTCCCGACCATCCAGCGCGCCCTGGACACCGCCGGGGTCAAGGCGAGTGACCTGGACGGCATCGCCGTCACCGCCGGCCCGGGCCTGGCGGGTGCGCTGCTGGTCGGCGTGAGCGCGGCCAAGGCCTACGCCTGGGCGCTGGACAAGCCGCTCTACGGGGTCAACCACCTGGCCTCGCACATCTGCGTGGACCAGCTGGAGCACGGCCGCCTGCCCTCGCCCACGATGGCCCTGCTGGTCTCCGGCGGGCATTCCTCGCTGCTGCTCAGCGAGGACATCACCAGCGACGTCCGTCCGCTCGGCGCGACCATCGACGACGCGGCCGGCGAGGCCTTCGACAAGGTCGCCCGGGTGCTCGGCCTGGGCTTCCCCGGCGGACCGGTGGTCGACCGCACCGCCCGCGAGGGCGACCGCAAGGCGATCGCCTTCCCGCGCGGTCTGAGCGGCCCGAAGGACCCGGCGTACGACTTCTCCTTCTCCGGCCTGAAGACCGCCGTCGCCCGCTGGGTGGAGGCCAGGCGCCGGGCCGGCGAGGAGGTGCCGATCGCCGATGTGGCGGCCTCGTTCCAGGAGGCGGTCACCGATGTGCTGACCCGCAAGGCGGTCAGGGCCTGCAAGGACAACGGCGTCGACCACCTGATGATCGGCGGCGGGGTGGCGGCCAACTCGCGGCTGCGCGAGATGGCCCAGCAGCGCTGCGACAAGGCGGGCATCCGGCTGCGGGTGCCGCGCCCGGGCCTGTGCACCGACAACGGCGCGATGGTCGCCGCGCTGGGGTCCGAGATGGTCTGGCGCGACCGCGCGCCCTCGGCCTTCGACCTCTCGGCCGACTCCTCGCTGCCCGTCACCGAGGTCCACGTCCCGCACACGGACGTGCACGGCCAGGCGTACCAGGCGCTGGGCGGCGGGCGGTGACCACCACCGCCGCGATGTGGGAGGCGCGGGCCGCCGACGGCCGCGGCGCCGACCTGTCCGCCTGGGTCCGCGAGGTCGCGCTGCCCACGCTGCGCGGCTCGGCCGGCCTGGTCCGCGCCGAGCTGTTCGGCGCTCCGGGCGACCGCGTGCTGCTGATCACCTGGTGGACGGCGGAGCCGGTGGCGCTCGCCGAGCCGCCCGCCGGGCTGATCGGCCGTCCGGTGCACCGCTGGTCCTTCGTCAGCGAGCATGTGGAGTAGCCGTTCGCAAGCCTGTCCTGGAACCGAACAGCTGACCGTTACCGTGCATAGCTGAGGAACAGCTGGACGGTACCGGGGAGCGCGGCGCGGTGAAGTGGCACGGGCGGGGCAGGACGAGGACGTACGCGGTGGGGGCGCTGGCCCTGGTGGCCGCCGCCACCGGCTGTGGCAGCGGCGGTGCGGGCGCCGGGCCGGCGGCCACCGCCGCCACGACGCCGACGGCCGCTGCCACCGCACCGCGGACGCCTCCCGCTGCGAACCCGACGCCCGCCGCGGCGCCCGCCGCCGGGGACGCGGCGGCCTGGGCGAAGTGGAACCTCAAGCCGCTGCCGCCCGCTCCCGCGGCGCCCGCGGACAAGCCGATCAAGCTCGAACGGACCGGCGTCGTACCGGTGTTCAGCGAGGTGAAGACCGCCGACAAGGTCGTCTTCGTCACCATCGACGACGGCGCCGAGAAGGACCCGAAGTTCGTCGAGATGCTGACCGACCTCAAGGTGCCGATCTCGATGTTCCTGACCCGGGACATCGTCAAGGAGAACTACGGCTACTTCAAGCCGCTCCAGGCGCTCGGCAACCACATCCACAACCACACCGTGGACCACGCCCAGATGAGCAAGGTCACGCCGGAGAAGCAGAAGTCCGAGGTCTGCGACGCCCAGTCAGCGCTGACCCAGCAGTACGGCAGCGCGCCGCTGCTGTTCCGCCCGCCGTACGGGGACGGTGCCAACACCCCGGCGCTGAACACCTCGGTGCAGCAGTGCGGGCCGCGCGCGATCGTGCTCTGGCGCGAGTCGATGCAGATCCACGACATGCAGTACCAGGCGGCGGACAAGAAGCTGCGGCCCGGCGACATCGTCCTCGCCCACTTCCGGGGGCCGAAGGACCTCAAGGGCGAGACGATGACGCAGATGTTCGGGGAGCTGCTGGCCCGCATCCAGGAGCAGGGCTTCGCGGTGGCCCGGCTGGAGGACTACATCCAGGCGCCCGCCACCTGACCCGGGCCCGGCCCGGGCGGCCCGGGCCCGGACCGGTCTGCGCCCGGCCCGGGCCCCGCGCCCGGCCGGGTCTACGGGAGCGTCACCGGCTGCCCGAGCATCATCAGCGGGCCCCGGTCGGTGCGGCAGAGGATCACCGTGACGCTGTTCGGCCCGCTCAGCTTCAGCTGGCGGCGCAGTTCCTCCGGGGTGATCGCCATTCCCCGCTTCTTGATCACCACGGTGCCGACGGCCCGCTCGCGCAGCAGCGCCTTCAGCTTCTTGATGTGGAACGGCAGCACGTCGGTCAGCTCGAAGGCGTGCGCGTACGGGGTGGCGACCAGTCGGTCCGAGGTGAGGTAGGCGATCTTCGGGTCGATCAGCCGGCCGTGCACCTGCGCGGCCACCTCGGCGACCAGGTGCGCCCGGATCACCGCGCCGTCCGGCTCGTAGAGGTAGCGGCCGACCGGGCCGGCCGGCGGGTCGGGCAGGTCGCCGCCGGTCAGCGAGGCGCCGTGCGGCAGCAGGGTGGCGCGGTGCGGGTGCCCGGCTCCGGTGCCGAACCAGAGCACCGCCTCCTTGACGTCGCCGTGGTCGGAGACCCACTCGGCCTCCGCGTCGGCCGGTACGGCCTCGTGCGGAATGCCCGGGGCCACCTTGAGCGCGCCGATCGGGGCGCGCCGGCCGGCCTCGATCGCCCAGGAGAGCGGCGGGGCGTACGCCTCGGGGTCGAACACCCGGCCGCGCGCGGTGCGGCGGGCCGGATCGGTGAAGACCGCGTCGTAGCCGGTGACGTCGATGTCGGCGACGTCCGCGCACCGCACCTCGACGAGGTCCGCCAGGCCCAGCGCGGCGGCGTTCGCGGCGGTGGCCGCGCAGGCCGCCGGGTCCCGGTCGACGGCCAGCACCTCGATCCCGGCCCGGGCCAGCGCCAGGACGTCCCCGCCGATCCCGCAGCAGAGGTCGGCCAGCCGGCGCACGCCCAGGCCGGCGAACCGCCGGGCCCGCCACTCGGCGACGCTGCGCCGGGTGGACTGCTCGACGCCGTTGGCCGTGAAGTACATCAGGTCGGCGTCCGCGCCGAACTTCGCCCGCGCCCGCTGCCGCAGCCGGGCCTGCCCGAACGCGGCCGAGACCAGGTCCGCCGAGTGCTCCCGGCGCAGCCTGGTCGCCAGCGCGAGCTCCTCCTCGGGCGTGAACTCGCGCAGCTCGGCGAGCAGGGACTGCCCCTCGGGGGTCAGCAGGGGCTGCAGGTTCTCGGTCTCCACCCCGTCATTCTCCCCGGTCGGGGCGTCCGCCCGCCCCGGACCGGGCGGACCGGGGCGGGTGCGTGGCGGGTGGCGGAGCGGGCGGGGACCCGGCCGCGGCATCGCACAGGAGTGCGGCCGGACACCCGCCGTCCGAACCGTTCGGGCGCGCCGTTGGCACTCTGGTTGACTGAGTGCTAACCGCGGCCTATGGTCGTCCTTGGCACTCTCCCCATGGTGAGTGCTAACGCGACGACGTGTGTCTGACCCCCGCGACGGCAGGCCCGCAGGTTCGCCAACTACCTGTTAGAAAACCCCGTAATCTCCGAAGGGGAGCTCGGACGTGACCACCAGCAGCAAGGTTGCCATCAAGCCGCTCGAGGACCGCATTGTGGTCCAGCCGCTCGACGCCGAGACCACCACGGCCTCCGGCCTGGTTATCCCGGACACCGCCAAGGAGAAGCCCCAGGAGGGCGTCGTCCTGGCTGTCGGCCCGGGCCGCTTCGAGGACGGCCAGCGTCTGCCGCTCGACGTCGCCGTCGGTGACATCGTCCTGTACTCGAAGTACGGCGGCACCGAGGTGAAGTACCAGGGCGAGGAGTACCTCGTCCTCTCGGCGCGCGACGTTCTCGCCATCATCGAGAAGTAAGCAGCACCGAGAAGTAAGACGTTCCAGCCCGCCCCGGATCCGTGTCCCAGTGACAGGGGCCCGGGGCGTGGTTGTTGGTTCACGTAAGTCCGGTGGCCGGCGTGCCGGCCGCAGCCCCGAGGGAATAGGGAACATGGCGAAGATCCTGCAGTTCGACGAGGACGCCCGCCGCTCGCTGGAGCGCGGTGTCAACAAGCTGGCCGACACCGTCAAGGTGACCATCGGCCCCAAGGGCCGCAACGTCGTCATCGACAAGAAGTTCGGTGCCCCGACGATCACCAACGACGGCGTCACCATCGCGCGTGAGGTCGAGCTGGACGACCCGTACGAGAACCTTGGCGCGCAGCTCGTCAAGGAGGTCGCCACCAAGACCAACGACGTCGCGGGTGACGGCACCACGACCGCCACCGTGCTGGCCCAGGCCCTGGTCAACGAGGGTCTGCGCAACGTCGCCGCCGGTGCCGGCCCGGCCGCCCTGAAGAAGGGCATCGACAAGGCCGTCGCCGCCGTCTCCGAGCACCTGCTCTCCATCGCCCGCGAGATCGAGGGCAAGGACGACGTCGCCGCCGTCGCGTCCCTCTCCGCGCAGGACACCCAGGTCGGCGAGCTGATCGCCGAGGCGATCGACAAGGTCGGCAAGGACGGTGTCATCACCGTCGAGGAGTCCAACACCTTCGGTGTGGAGCTGGACTTCACCGAGGGCATGCAGTTCGACAAGGGCTACCTGTCGCCGTACTTCGTCACCGACGCGGAGCGGCAGGAGGCGGTCCTGGAGGACCCGTACATCCTGATCAACCAGGGCAAGATCTCCTCCATCCAGGAGCTGCTGCCGCTGCTGGAGAAGATCCTGCAGGGCGGCTCCTCGAAGCCGCTGCTGATCATCGCCGAGGACGTCGACGGCGAGGCGCTGTCCACCCTCGTGGTGAACAAGATCCGCGGCACCTTCAACGCGGTCGCCGTCAAGGCCCCGGGCTTCGGTGACCGCCGCAAGGCGATCCTGGGCGACCTGGCCACCCTGACCGGTGCCACCGTCATCTCCGAGGAGGTCGGCCTCAAGCTCGACCAGGCCGGTCTGGACGTGCTGGGCACCGCCCGCCGCGTGACGATCACCAAGGACGAGACCACCGTCGTCGACGGTGCCGGTGACAGCGAGGCCGTGGCCGGCCGCGTCGCCCAGATCAAGGGCGAGATCGCCAACACGGACTCCGACTGGGACCGCGAGAAGCTGCAGGAGCGCCTGGCCAAGCTGGCCGGCGGCGTCTGCGTCATCAAGGTCGGCGCCGCCACCGAGGTGGAGCTGAAGGAGCGCAAGCACCGCCTGGAGGACGCCATCTCGGCGACCCGTGCCGCGGTCGAGGAGGGCATCGTCGCCGGTGGTGGCGCCTCCCTCGTCCACGCCGCCAAGGTGCTGGAGGGCGGCCTGGGCCTGGAGGGCGACGAGGCGACCGGTGTCGCGGTCGTCCGCAAGGCGCTCGCCGAGCCGCTGCGCTGGATCGCCCAGAACGCCGGCCTCGAGGGTTACGTCATCACCCACAAGGTCGCCGAGCTGGAGGCCGGTCACGGCTTCAACGCGGCCACCGGCGAGTACGGCGACCTGCTGAAGGCCGGCGTCATCGACCCGGTCAAGGTCACCCGCTCCGCGCTGGAGAACGCCGCGTCGATCGCCTCCCTGCTGCTCACCACCGAGACCCTCGTGGTGGAGAAGAAGGAAGAGGAGGCCGACAACGGCCACTCGCACGGTGGTCACGGCCACTCCCACTGACGCCTGATCAGTGACCGCAGGCCCGGTCCGCGCCCCCTCGGGGGTACGGGCCGGGCCTGCGGCGTGTCCCGCGCTTCACTCTTCAACTATCAGTTGAATTTTGCATAACGTAAAGATTGCCTTATAACTGAGGCATGATCGAGGCCCGCCACCTGCGCGTACTGCGTGCTGTCGCCCGCACTGGCTCCTTCTCCGCCGCCGCCCGTGAGCTGGGCTGTACGCAGCCCGCCATCAGCCAGCAGATGAAGGCCCTGGAGAAGTCGGTGGACACGCCGCTGGTGGTCCGTTCGGGGCGCGGCATGCAGCTGAGCGAGGCCGGGCGGGTGCTGCTCAAGCATGCCACCGGAATCCTGGCCGGGCTCTCCGCGGCCGAGGAGGAGGTCGCGGCGATCGCCGGACTGCGGGCCGGGCGGGTGCGGCTGGTCTCCTTCCCGACCGCGAGTTCCACCCTGGTGCCGCCGGCCGTCGCCCGGCTGCGGGACAGCCATCCGGGGGTGCGCGTGTCGCTGGTCGAGGCCGAGCCGCCGGAGTCGCTGGCGATGCTGCGCGGCGGCGAGTGCGAGATCGCGCTGGCCTTCCGCTATCCGCAGGCGCCCGGCGGCGCCCCGGCGCCCGCTCCCGCGCACGGCACGCCGCGCGAGGCCCGGGCCGAGGCCAACCTGGAGGCCCAGCAGCTCAGTGCCACCACCGACTGGTCCGATCTGGTGGTCACCCCGCTGCTGGACGACCCGCTGGTCGGCCTGCTGCCCGCCGCGCACCCGCTGGCGGGGCGCGGCGGCGGGCGGGGGCCGGTGGAACTCGCCGAGCTGGCGGGGGAGCAGTGGATCGCCGGCTGCCCGCAGTGCCGGGGGCACCTGGTGGAACTCTGCGCGGGGGCGGGTTTTGAGCCCCGGATCGACTTCGCGACCGACGACTACCCGGCGGTGGTCGGCCTGGTGGCGGCCGGGCTGGGGGTGGCGGTGCTACCGGGGCTGGCGCTGGAGTCGGTGCGCCCCGACGGCGTGTCGGAGGTGCAGGTGCGGACCGCCTCGGGGGCGCCGGCGGTGCGACAGGTGGTCGCCCTGACCCTGCCGGACCTCGCCGAGGTGCCGGCGGTGGCGCTGATGCTGGAGCGGCTGGCGGGCGCGGCGGCCGGGCGCTGACCGAGCCCTCGGGCGGGCGGGCCGACGGCCCCGGGCACCGAGAAGAAACGTTTCTTCACAGCGCGAAACGGGTGCGTGTCTAGCGCGACAGCCCCGTCGGCGCGACCAGCGGGACCTCCACCAGGCGGTTGCGCGAGCGGCCCATCATCTCCTCGCGCTCGTCCTCGGTCAGGCCTCCCCAGACGCCGTACGGTTCACGGACCGCCAGCGCGTGCGCCGCGCATTCGGTGCGTACCGGGCAGCGCATGCAGACCTCCTTGGCGCTCGCCTCGCGCGAGCTGCGCGCGGCGCCGCGCTCCCCCTCGGGGTGGAAGAAGAGCGAGCTGTCCACGCCGCGGCAAGCCGCGGAGAGCTGCCAGTCCCAGAGATCGGCGTTGGGGCCGGGGAGGCGGGAGAAATCTGCCATGGCTCATTCCCTTCAGAGGCTCGGCGGCCGCGGACCGGCCATCGGCGGGCTGGGCTGCGCGGCACGGCGAGGCTTCGATGCGCTGATGTGGACACCTGGAAATATGACTTACGGCAACTCCATGGACAAGTCACCCACAGAGTGGCACAACAGTCAATGACCATACAAAAGCTATAAAAACGGGCAAAGTGGGCATGGAGTTCGGCGGGCGCGGACGTGGCAATCGGGTGGTCGACGGGCGCACGACGCTCCGCACCGGCGTGCGGGTCGTGCGCCCACCGCGCACGAGCTGCACAAAAGTGCGGCGTGTGCACCGCGAGGTGGCTGATCGGTAACGGGTCGGCCACGTACAGTGGTGGAGATGGCCCTGAAAGCCGTAACTCATTCGAGTGACGGTCGTTGGAAGTGCGGAGGCGGTTAGCGGGCGCCGGACGTCGGGAACGATCGCGGGAAGTTCAGGCGATCGGCACGGAGTCCGTCGCCAATCGGCCGTGTCGGAGAGATTCGTACCAGCCAGGAGGCTCAACGTGACGCGGATCAGCTGCGGAGGACGACGGTCATGACTTCCGTTCTCGTTTGCGACGATTCCCCGCTCGCCCGCGAGGCGCTTCGCCGCGCGGTCGCGACCGTACCCGGCGTCGACCGGGTCACCACCGCGACGAACGGGGAGGAGGTCCTCCGCCGCTGGGTGGCCGACCGCTCCGATCTCGTTCTGATGGACGTCCGGATGCCCGGCCTCGGCGGGGTCGAGACGGTCCGCCGGCTGCTGTCCGCCGACCCGGGTGCGCGGATCATCATGCTCACCGTCGCGGAGGACCTCGACGGCGTCGCCCTCGCGGTGGCCGCCGGTGCCCGCGGGTACCTGCACAAGGACGCCTCGCGCGCCGAACTGCGGGCGACCGTCACCCAGGCGCTCGCCGACCCGACCTGGCGGCTCGCCCCGCGCCGGCTGCGCAGCCCCGACATGGGCGCCGCGCCGACGCTGACGGCACGTGAGATCCAGGTGCTGGAGGGCATGAGCCACGGCCGCAGCAACGCCGAGATCGGCCGCGAGCTCTTCCTCTCCGAGGACACCGTGAAGACCCACGCCCGACGGCTGTTCAAGAAGCTCGGCGCCTCGGACCGCGCGCACGCGGTGGCCCTGGGCTTCCGGTGGGGCCTGGTCCGCTGATCACCGCCGGTTCCGCCGGCCGCGGCGCGCTGGTCGCGGTTCCCTTCGCAGGGGCGTATGACGTTACGGTCCCGAGGTTGCACCATGGAGGTGTGGAGCACCTCGGGGACCAGCGGACAGGCACTGCGGCGAACCACGGAGCCGCGGGACACTCGGCGAACGGCGCGACGGACGGGACCACCGACGGCGGCGGGGCGGGAGGCGGCACGGTGCAGGAGGGGCCGGTGGTGCGCGGTGGCGCGGTGCCCGGCGCCGCACCGCATAACGTTCCGGTGCACAACTCCGGACGCGGTGCCGCGTTTTCCCGTTCGACCAGGCACCATGGACCGATGCGTGACGACGTTGCCGGTACTTCCGGCGAGGCTGACCCGATGGAGGCCGAGCCCTCCGGACCGGGTCGCGGTCAGTCGTACGCGGATCTCGGCGACGGCGAGCCCGGGCAGGGCCCCGAGCGCGGCTCCGACCACGGCTCCGGCGAGCCGGGCTCCGGTCGGGCCCCGGTGCTCGGCACCGGCGGCTCCCCGCTGGTCGGCGAGCTGGTCGCGGCCGCCGTCCGGGGCGAGGGCCCGGCGATCGACGCCCTGCTCGCCTACGTGCACCCGCTGGCGCTGCGCTACTGCCGGGGCCGACTGGTCCGGCTGCCGGGCGGGGCCCGGCACCACGTGGACGACGTCGCCCAGGAGGTCTGCGTCGCCGTGCTCTGCGCGCTGCCGCGCTACCGGGACCAGGGCCGCCCGTTCGAGGCCTTCGTCTACGGCATCGCCGCGCACAAGATCGCCGACCTGCAGCGGGCCGCGATGCGCGGCCCCGGCTCGACGGTCGTCCCGCAGGACGACCTGCCGGAGGTGCCGGACGAGGCGCTCGGCCCCGAGGAGCGGGCGCTGCTCAGCAGTGACGCGGCCTGGGCCAAGGAACTGCTCTCCAACCTGCCGGCGCGTCAGCGCGAGCTGGTGCTGCTGCGAGTGGCCGCCGGGCTGTCGGCGGAGGAGACCGGCGAGGTGCTCGGGATGTCGCCCGGCGCGGTCCGGGTCGCCCAGCACCGGGCGCTCAGCCGGCTGCGGGCGCTCGCGGAGGAGTCCTCCTGATCGTCCGCCCTGGTGGGGGCCGGAATGGTCCACGGCCGGTGGGTGTTGTCAAGGGCACACGAGGACACATTCGCGGTGCCAGTACCATGGGGTATCGGCGCCTGGGCGGGTCGCCAAAGTTCCGTGGGTGCGAGCGGGGTTTCCCTGGAGGTTCCTCCAATGGCACCGAGCTTTCGGCGGCCTGAGCGAGTGAGCGATGGAGTGCGCCCCACCCTCAGGGCGCGAGCGGATTAGGCCGGCCACGGAAGGTACCCCCAAATGTCCTACAACGCCGCAGGCGTACCCGAGAAGTTCGCGATGCTCGGGCTCACGTACGACGACGTGCTGCTGCTGCCCGGGGCCTCCGAGGTGCTGCCGAACCAGGTCGACACCTCTTCGCGGGTCTCCCGGAACGTGCGCGTCAACATCCCGCTGCTCTCCGCGGCGATGGACAAGGTCACCGAGGCGCGGATGGCGATCGCGATGGCCCGCCAGGGCGGCGTCGGCGTCCTGCACCGCAATCTCTCGGTCGAGGACCAGGCCAACCAGGTCGACCTGGTGAAGCGCTCCGAGTCCGGCATGGTCACCGACCCGATCACGGTCGGCCCGCAGACCACCCTGGCCGAGGCGGACGCGCTCTGCGCCAAGTTCCGGATCAGCGGCGTGCCGATCGCCGACGAGGCGGGCAAGCTGCTCGGCATCGTCACCAACCGTGACATGGCCTTCGAGTCGGACCGCAGCCGTCAGGTCCGCGAGATCATGACCCCGATGCCGCTGATCACCGGCAAGGTCGGTATCTCCGGCGAGGACGCGATCGCTCTGCTGCGCCGCCACAAGATCGAGAAGCTCCCGCTGGTCGACGACGAGGGCCGGATCAAGGGCCTGATCACCGTCAAGGACTTCGTCAAGGCCGAGAAGTACCCGAACGCCGCCAAGGACGCCGAGGGCCGGCTGCTGGTCGGCGCCGCCGTCGGCGCCAGCGCCGAGGCGTTCGACCGGGCCCAGGCCCTGGTCGAGGCGGGCGCGGACTTCCTGGTCGTGGACACCTCGCACGGCCACAGCCACAACGCGCTGGCCTGGATCTCGAAGATCAAGGCCGCCGTCGGCATCGACGTGGTCGGCGGCAACGTCGCCACCCGTGACGGCGCCCAGGCGCTGATCGACGCCGGCGTGGACGGCGTCAAGGTCGGCGTCGGCCCCGGCTCCATCTGCACCACCCGCGTGGTCGCCGGCATCGGCGTCCCGCAGGTCACCGCCATCTACGAGGCCGCGCTCGCGTGCCGGGCGGCCGGCGTGCCGGTGATCGGCGACGGCGGCCTGCAGTACTCCGGCGACATCGGCAAGGCGCTCGCCGCCGGTGCCGACACCGTGATGCTGGGCTCGCTGCTGGCCGGTTGCGAGGAGTCCCCGGGCGAGCTGCTCTTCATCAACGGCAAGCAGTTCAAGTCCTACCGCGGCATGGGCTCGCTGGGTGCGATGCAGTCCCGCGGCCAGGGCCGCTCGTACTCCAAGGACCGCTACTTCCAGGCCGAGGTGGCCTCGGACGAGAAGCTGATCGCCGAGGGCATCGAGGGCCAGGTGCCCTACCGCGGTCCGCTGTCCGCCGTGCTGTACCAGCTGGTCGGCGGCCTGCGGCAGACCATGGGCTACGTCGGCGCGGCCACCGTGGCCGAGATGGAGAGCAAGGGCCGGTTCGTCCGGATCACCTCGGCGGGCCTCAAGGAGAGCCACCCGCACGACATCCAGATGACCGTCGAGGCGCCGAACTACACCAGTCGCTGACCCGCCGGACACCGAGGGGCCCGCAGCCGCGGGCCCCTCGCGCATGTCCGCGAGGCCGGGACCGCCGACGGCGGTCCCAGCCCTCGGAGGCGAGCGCGCGAGTCACAGCGGGTGCGGGATACTGGGGGCGGCCGGGGTGACCCGGCGGGTATGAGCAACAAACCAGAAGGGCTCGAACGAAGTGACTGAGATCGAGATCGGGCGAGGTAAGCGCGGCCGCCGGGCGTACGCATTCGACGACATCGCCGTCGTCCCCAGCCGCCGCACCCGGGACCCGAAGGAGGTCTCGATCGCCTGGCAGATCGACGCCTACCGCTTCGAGCTGCCGTTCCTGGCCGCCCCGATGGACAGCGTGGTCTCCCCGCAGCAGGCCATCGCCATCGGCCGCCTCGGCGGTCTGGGCGTGCTCAACCTGGAAGGCCTCTGGACCCGCTACGAGGACCCGCAGCCGCTGCTGGACGAGATCGCCACGTTCACCGACGAGGCCGCCGCCACCCGCCGCCTGCAGGAGATCTACGCCGCGCCGATCCGGGCCGAGCTGATCAAGCAGCGGATCCAGGAGGTCCGCGACTCCGGCGTGGTCACCGCCGCCGCGCTCTCCCCGCAGCGCACCGCCGAGTTCTCCAAGGCCGTCGTGGACGCCGGCGTCGACGTCTTCGTCATCCGCGGCACCACCGTCTCCGCGGAGCACGTCTCCAGCGGCGCCGAGCCGCTCAACCTCAAGCAGTTCATCTACGAGCTGGACGTCCCGGTCATCGTCGGCGGCTGCGCCACCTACACCGCCGCGCTGCACCTGATGCGCACCGGCGCGGCCGGCGTGCTGGTCGGCTTCGGCGGCGGCGCCGCCCACACCACCCGCAACGTGCTCGGCATCCAGGTGCCGATGGCCAGCGCCGTCGCCGACGTCGCCGCCGCCCGCCGTGACTACATGGACGAGTCCGGCGGCCGCTACGTGCACGTGATCGCGGACGGCGGTGTCGGCTACAGCGGCGACATCCCCAAGGCCGTCGCCTGCGGCGCCGACGCGGTGATGATCGGTGCGGCACTCGCCCGTGCCACCGACGCTCCGGGCAAGGGCTTCCACTGGGGCATGGAGGCCGTCCACGAGGAGCTGCCGCGCGGCAAGCGGGTGAACCTCGGCACCGTCGGCACCACCGAGGAGATCCTCACCGGCCCGTCGCACACCCCCGACGGCACCATGAACCTGTTCGGCGCGCTGCGCCGCGCGATGGCCACCACCGGCTACACGGAGCTCAAGGAGTTCCAGCGGGTCGAGGTGACCGTCAACCCGGCGCTCCACCACCGCTGAGCCGCCCCCGTGCAGGAGGCCCCCGCCGGACGCGATCCGGCGGGGGCCTCCCGCGTTCAGTCCCGGGTGGCCGCGCGGCGGGTGAGCAGGAAGCCGCCGATCACGGCGATGCCGTAGAAGGCCACGTCCAGCAGGCGGCGGTCCGCGCGCCAGACGGTCAGGGCGTCCCGGAGCAGTTCGCCGTACGCGGTGCCGGCCGGCTCGTGCAGGCGGCGGATCAGGCCGATCAGCTGGCCGAGGAAGAGCGCGCCGGCCGCGAGCAGCGCGCCCAGCGGCGGCAGGGCGCGGCCCCGGCCGCCGAGCCGGCCGAGCGGCCAGGCGACGGCGGCGGCCGGGGCGATGGCCAGCCAGCCGACGGTGGTCGCCGCGCGGGCCGGCGCGAGCCCGTACGCCAGCGCGCCGGCCAGCATCGCGGCGACGGCGAGGGCGATCGCGACGGCGGTGCGCCCGGTCCGGCGGCGCGGGGCGGGTCCGGCCGCGGGGGTGGGTCGGTAACCGGCCACCGGCGTGCCGGGCATGCCCGGGGGGACGTAGCCCTCGGGGGTCTCCGGCTCCGGTGCGACGGAGTAGTGCGGGGCCGTCCGCGGCCGGTCCGACCGGCCGTCAGCGCCCGGTGCGGGTGCGGTCATGGGCGTCGAAATCCCCCCGGAAAGACGGTGAGCTGCCGAACGCTAGCAGCGCCCGGGGGCGGCCGGACAGAGTTTTCGATCACAGATCGGGCACGGAGCGCCGGGGCCTTCCCGGTCCGCGACCAGGGTGGCCGGGGGCCGGGTGGTCGCGGACCCTCCGGACAGGGGATGATGGAGGCTTGGCGTTCGGGCCCGCGCCGGGCCGACGCGCCGTCACCTCGACCGCCAGCAGCACATGGGGGAACGTTCCGAATGACCCAGGCGCAGGGTTCCACCGGCCGCCTCCTGGCCGGCCGCTACCGGCTGGACGCGGTGCTCGGGCGCGGCGGCATGGGCACCGTCTGGCGTGCCGAGGACGAGATGCTGGGCCGGATCGTCGCGGTCAAGGAACTGCGGATGAACGGCAGCGTCGACGAGGACGAGAAGCACCGGCTGATCGTCCGGACGCTGCGCGAGGCCAAGGCGACGGCCCGGATCCGGCACAGCTCGGCCGTCACCGTCTTCGACGTGGTCGAGGAGGACGACCGGCCGTGGATCGTCATGGAGCTGGTCGAGTCCCGCTCGCTGGCGGACGTGATCAAGGAGGACGGGCCGCTGCGGCCCGCCCGAGCCGCCGAGATCGCCCTGGACGTGCTGGGCGTGCTCGTCGCCGCCCACGCCCACGGCATCCTGCACCGTGACGTCAAGCCGTCCAACGTGCTGATCGGCGAGGACGGCCGGGTGGTGCTCACCGACTTCGGCATCGCCAGCGTGGAGGGGGACGCCTCGGTGACCTCCACCGGCATGCTGGTCGGCGCTCCCTCGTACATATCCCCGGAGCGGGCCCGCGGGCAGAAGCCCGGACCGCCGGCCGACCTCTGGTCGCTGGGCGGCACGCTGTACGCGATGGTCGAGGGCCGGCCGCCGTACGACCGGGGCTCGGCGCTCGCCACCCTGACGGCGGTGATGACCGAGGAGCTCGGCGCGCCGCTGAACGCCGGTCCGCTGCGGCCGGTCATCGAGGGGCTGTTGGCGAAGGACCCGGCCGAGCGGCTGGACGCCTCACAGACCCGCTCGCTGCTCAAGCGGGTGGTGGCCGAGGCCACCACCCGGGCGGAATCGACCACCGAGCACGCGATGCCGATCAAGCCGGCCGCCGGGGCCGCCCCGGAGCGGGCGGCCGACCAGGCCGAGGGCGGCGCCGAGGAGAAGCCCGCGGGCGGGGGCGCCGGCCGTCGCACGGTCGCCGGGCTGCTCGGTACCGTCCGGGTGGGGAGCCGCGCCAAGGACGCCCAACCCGCCGCGGAGCCCGAGACGCCCGCGGCCGAGGCCGCCGGCACCGGGGCCGGCTCCGCACCCGCGACGGATCCGATCCGGCCGGTGACCAGTGAGTGGACCCTGGGGGCGACCCAGGCCGCCGGTGCCGACCCGCGCAAGGGCCGGCGGCGGCTGGCCGTGGTCACCGTGGTCGTGGTGCTGCTGCTGATCGCCGGAGTGGTGGCGATGGTGCGGGCCTTCGGCGGCGCCGACGGCGGGACCGCCAACGGCGCGGGTGCCACCTCTCCGGGGGCGGGCGCCACCTCGGCGGTCGGCACCGCCGGGTCCGGCACCGCGGGATCCGGCACTGCGGGGCCCGGCACCTCCTCGGCTGCCGCGCCGGGTGCGGCGACGGCCCCGGTCGGCGGCGGGCCCGGTGCGGCCGAGACCACCCCGGCCGCCGCGCCCTCGACCCAGCCCGTCGCCGCACCCGTGACCCAGCCGCCGGCCGCGCCGCCCGCCCCGGCGCCGCCCGCCCCGACGGCGACCGGTGCGACGGTGCCCGCCGGGTACCACGAGTACAAGGACCCGACCGGCTTCTCGATCGTCCTGCCGGACTGGCTGCAGCCCGCCGGCTCGGAGTCCAACCGCCGTGTCTTCAAGGGCAACGGCGGCACCCTGAAGGTCGAGTGGACCACCACCCCGGGCCAGAGCGCCGTCGCCGACTGGCAGGAGTCCGAGCCCGGGCTGCGCGGCCAGGTCAGCAACTACCAGCGGGTGCAGCTGCAGGCCGTCACCTACCGGGAGTGGACCAACGCCGCCGACTGGGAGTGGACCAACGGCACTCCTCGGACGCACTCGCTCAACCGGGGCTTCGTCACCGGCACCCCGGCCAAGTACGGGTACGCGATCTACTGGACCATGCAGGACGCGGACTGGAGCGCGCCGGCGAACGTGCAGGCCCGCCAGGTCGCCTTCGACACCTTCCAGCCCGCGCCGTAGGGCACCCCGCGCCGTAGGGCACCCCGGGCCGCGAGGCCCGAAAGCGGCGCCCTGCGGCCGGGGCCCGCCGCCGGGCGTCAGCCGATCAGGCGCTGCTTGGCGCGGCCGAATTCCTCGTCGGTGAGCGCCCCCGCGGCGTGCAGGGCGGCGAGTCGCTCCAACTGGTCGAGCAGCTCGGCGCCGGAGGCGGCCGGCGCCGCGGGCGCGGCCGGGAGCTCGGCCGCGGTGCTGCGCGCCAGCCGGGCGGCGGCCCGGATCTGCTCGGCGAACACCTCGGCCTTGACCACGTCCTCGAACCGGTGCGAGCCGGTGAGCGCGACCACCAGCAGCACCTCGCCGTTCAACCTGCTCCTGCTGACGGTCGCGTCCGTCACCGCGGAGAGCGGAACCGGGACGGGCGGCTTGCCGTCCTTGAGGAAGAGCAGCCGCTGGGTGGTGAGGACCAGCACGCCCTTGCGGAAGTGGTCCGGGTGGCGCCCCGCCGTGGAGGCGACCGGCCTCTCGTCGGGCACGACGTTCGCCTCGACGGTGCGCAGGGCTTCGGCCCGGTTGTCACGGTTGCTGTTGCCGGCCACGTCGAAGGCCGCGTCGATCAGATCGGTCCAGTCCATGGGACCGAGCCTAGTGGGGCCGTCGGCGGGCCCCGTTCGGCCGGTCGCCGCGCACCCGACGAGGATCGACGGGGCAGGGCCTAGGCTGGGCGGTGAGCGAGAGGAACACGCATGCGAGCGGGTCCGGGTCAGGTACTGGCGGGGCGTTACCGGCTGACGGACCGTCCGGAGGCGCTGCGAGCGTTCGCCGTGGACGAGCGGACGGGAGCCACCGTCCTCCTGTGCGCCCTGGAGCTGCCCGCTCTGCTGACGAGCGGTCATGATCCGGACGAGCCCGTCCCCGAGCAGGGCGAGCGGCTGGTTCACCGGGTGGCCGAGGCGGGCTCGGCCGCACCCGTGCACCCCAGGCTGCTGCAGGGCGTCGGCGCGTTCGTCGAGGGTGAGCTGCTCTGGACGGTGGAGGAGCGGCCGGCCGGGGTGCTGCTGGCCGACCTGACCGCGGCCGGGCCGATCGCGCCGTACCGGGCGGCCGAGTTGGCGGCGGACCTGGCCGGCGCGCTGCGGGCGCTGCACGGCGCCGGGCTCACGCACGGGAATCTGACCGTCGAGTCGGTCCTGGTTTGCGAGGACGGCGCGGCACTGCTGGGCGGGCTGCTCCCCGGGGTGGCCGAGGAGGCGCTGGCCGAGGAGCTGGGCGGGCCCGGCGGGCGCCGCCGGTACGAGGTCCGGGCCACCCTTGTCGGTTCGGTGGCGGAGCGCTGGCCGCTGGACGGCGGCCCGGCCGGCGACTGCTGGGCGCTCGGCGTGCTGCTGCACCGGCTGGTGACGGGCCGTTCGCCGTACCCCGACCAGGGAGTGCCGGAGCTGGTGACGGCGGTGCGGGACGGTCGGCGGGAGCCGTCGACGGTGTGCGGCCCGCTGGCGCCGCTGGTCGAGCGGCTGCTGCAGCCCGATCCGGCGCTGCGGCCGGCGGCGGCGGCGATCCGGCGGGAGCTGGCGGACCTGCTCGCGGGCGCCCCGGAGCCGGCCGACGAGGAGCGCGCGGCGCGGGCGCTCACGCTGCGCTCGGAGGGCCCGCTGGTGCCGCTGAGCCCGCGTCGGCGCGGCCGCGGTGCCCCGCCCCCGGAGCCGGTGGCGGCGGGCGCCGGCCCGCTGCCGGGCCGGGCACCGCTGCTGCCGCCGGCCCTGCTGGGCCCGGTCCTGGTCGGCGGGGTGTTCCTGCTGCTTGTGCTCGGGGTGGCGGCCGTGGTGATGTTCGCAGGCTGACGGTGCCCGCCGGGCCGTTGCCGACTCTCCCGCGCACGGGGGAGGTTATCGGGGCCCGCGCGGTGCGCCTAGGGTGTGCGTGAGATCTGTTCGAAAAGTGGTCTGTACCGGGCCCTCCGTCGCGGTGACGGCAGGTGGAGGAGGGGGAGCGGTCGCCGATGGGCGTGCAGGACCGGCCGGAGGCGGCCGAGGGGGAGCGGCTGCTGGCCGGACGCTACGAGCTGGGCGACCGGCTCGGCCGGGGCGGCATGGGCACGGTCTGGCGCGCCTGGGACCGGATGCTGGACCGCGAGGTCGCGGTCAAGGAGCTGACCGTCAGCCACCTCCCCGAGGAGGAGCTGCAGATCCTGCACGCCCGGATGAAGCGCGAGGCCAGCGCGGCCGCCCGGATCAAGCACCCCGGGGTGATCACCGTCCATGACGTGCTGGAGCACGACGGCCGGCCGTGGATCGTGATGGAGCTGGTCGACGGCCGCTCGCTGGCCGATGTGATCAGCCAGGACGGCACCCTCCAGCCGCGCGCCGTCGCCGAGGTCGGCAGCCAGGTGCTGGCCGCGCTGCACCGCGGTCACCAGCTGGGCGTGCTGCACCGGGACGTGAAGCCGGCCAACGTCCTGCTGGAGCGCGGCACCGGGCGGGTGGTGCTGCTGGACTTCGGCATCGCGACGTACGAGGGCTCGGCCGAACTGACCCGGCCGGGCGACCTGGTGGGCTCACCGGACTACCTGGCGCCGGAGCGAGCCCAGGGCGAGCGGCCGGGCCCGGCCTCCGACCTGTGGGGTCTCGGGGCGACGATGTACGCGGCGGTGGAGGGCGAGTCGCCGTTCCGCCGGACCTCGCCGCTGACCACGCTGGCCGCGGTGGTCGGCGATCCGCTGCCGGAGCCGCGGCGGGCCGGGGCGCTGGGGCCGGTCCTGGCCGCGCTGATGGCCAAGGACCCGGCGGAGCGGCCGAGTGCGGACGAGGCGGCCCGGATGCTGGCCGAGGTGAAGGCCGGGCACACGATGGGCTTCAAGCCCGTCGCGCCGGTCAAGGCGCCGACCCAGTCGGTGCCGGTGGTCGACCGGACCGACGCGTCGTCAGGGCCGGCTCCGGCCGGGGAGTCCGAGGGGCCGACCGTGCCGCAGCCTCCGGCGCGGGCTGTCGGGGCCGTCGGGAGCGCGGGTGCGGGGCCGGTGGAACTCGACGGGGTGGTCGGCGACACGGCGCGGGGCTCCTCAGTCGCGCCCGGAGCGCACTCCGCCTCGCCCGCGCCCGGAGCGCACTCCGCCTCACTCGCGCCCGGAGCGCACTCTGTTTCGCCCGCGCGCGGCCCGGCCGCCCGCCGGGGAGTGCTGCGGATCGCCGCGATCGTGCTGGTCGTCGCCGTGGTGGCCGCCGGGGCGACCTTCCTGGCGACCCGGAACCACGGGACCCGGGTGCCGGGCCCCACCCCGACCGCCTCCGGGGAGCCACAGCCCACCGCCACCGCCGGGACCGGCCCGGCGCCCACCGGCTACCGCTGGGTGGACGATCCGGCAGGGTTCCGCTTCCCCCTGCCGGTGGCCACTCCGCCCTGGCAGCGCACCACCGACACCGCCAACCAGATCTTCTACAGTCCGGACAACAAGACGCACTACCTCCAGTTCGCCGTCACCGTCGGCCAGTCGGTCAAGCCGCTGGAGCATCTGCGACAGATGGAGACCACGGTCTCGAAGCTGAAGGACTACCGCCAGCACAAGCTGACGAGCGTCCTGGTGAACGGCCACGACGCGGCGGTCTGGGAGTTCAGCTACGCGGCCAAGGAGGGCGGCCGTCGGCGGGCGATAGAGGCGGAGTTCATCGACGCGGACGGGACCGGCTACGCCATCTACCTGTCCAGCCCCGACACGGACAAGGACTGGCCGGAGGGGGAGCAGCGGTTCAACGCCGTGCTCAAGGACTTCACCCCGACCCGCTGAGCCCGTCCGTCCGCCCGTCCGTCCGCCGCCCGCCCGCCGTCCGGAGGGCGGGGCCGACGGCCGCGGGCGCCACTCAGGCCCCGACAGTTTCTTGTTACCGCCGGGTACCGAACCGGCCGTCGAGCGCCTAGGCTGCGCCCCATGACGGACCTCACAGCAGATGCCACGGTCTCCGGGCAGCCCGGCGCCGGCGCCGCGGACCGCAACCCCGCCGCCCCCGGTGGCGGCCGCACCGTCGCCGCGGCCGTCCCGCCCTCCCTGGTCGCCCGCCTCGCCGCCGGGGTCACCGCGGCCGGCGAGCCGGACCTGGTGGAGACCGTCGCCCCGCTGACCGGTGAGCGGCTGGCCGGCCTGCCACGCTCGACCCCGGCCGACGTCGAGGTCGCCTACGAGCTGGCCCGGCGCGCCCAGCCGGCCTGGGCCGCGCTGCCGGTGCGCCGCCGCGCCGCCGTCCTGCTGCGCTTCCACGACCTGCTGCTCAAGCGCCAGGACGAGGTGCTGGACCTCATCCAGGCCGAGACCGGCAAGGCCCGGCTGCACGCCTTCGAGGAGGTGCTGGCCGTCGCGATGGCGGCCCGGCACTACGGGCGCGCCGCGCACGGCTACCTGCGCGACAAGCGGCACGGCGGGGCCCTGCCGCTGCTCACCCGGGCGGTCGAGGCCCGCCGCCCCAAGGGCGTGATCGGGCACATCTCGCCCTGGAACTACCCGCTGGAGCTGTCCGTCGGCGACGCGTTGCCGGCCTTCGTTGCCGGCAACGCGGTGGTCAACAAGCCGGACACGCAGACCGCGCTGACCGCGCTCTGGGCCCGCGAGCTGCTGGTCGAGGCCGGGCTGCCGGCCGACCTCTGGCAGATCGTGGTCGGCGACGGCCCGGTGGTCGGGCCGGCCGTGGTCGAGCACGCCGACTACGTCTCGTTCACCGGCTCGACCCGCACCGGCCGCGAGGTCGCCCAGCGCGCCGCCGCCCGGCTGGTCGGAGCCTCGCTCGAACTCGGCGGCAAGAACGCCATGCTGGTGCTCGCCGACGCCGACCTCGACCGGGCCGCGGAGGGGGCCGTCCGGGCCTGCTTCTCCTCCGCCGGCCAGCTCTGCATCTCGATCGAGCGGCTGCTGGTGCACCGCGCGGTGGCCGACGAGTTCCTGGCGAAGTTCGCCGAGCGGACCCGTGCGCTGCGCCTCGGCGGTGGCCTGGCCTACGGCGCGGACATGGGATCGCTGGTCTCCGTACGACAGTTGGACGCCACCACCCGGCACGTGGAGGAGGCGGTCAAGGCCGGCGCCACCGTGGTGGCCGGCGGCCGCGCCCGGCCGGACCTCGGCCCGTTCTTCCACGAGCCGACCATCCTGGACGGCGTCACCCCGGAGATGGCGGTCTGCACCGAAGAGACCTTCGGGCCGGTCGTCTCGGTGTACCGCTTCGATACCGAGGACGAGGCGGTGACCACCGCCAACTCCACGCCGTACGGCCTCAACTCCAGCGTCTGGACGAAGGACCTGCGGCGCGGCCGGGCGATCGCGGCCCGCCTGCGCACCGGCACGGTCAACGTCAACGAGGCCTACGCGGCGGCGTACGGGTCGGTCGGCTCGCCGATGGGTGGCATGGGCGAGTCGGGGCTCGGCCGGCGGCACGGCGCCGAGGGCATCCTGCGGTTCACCGAGGCGCAGACCATCGCCAGCCAGCGGGTGATGCCGCTCGCGCCCGCCTTCGGCCTGGACGACCGGCAGTTCGCCGCGGTGTTCACCGGCGGGCTGCGGGTGCTGAAGGCCCTGCGGTTCAAGTAGCCCGGTCCGTCCGTCGGGGCCGGCCGGCCCGGTCCTGACGTCCGTTCGTTTCGCGAAGGAGCAGTGGCACATGGTGGGGTCCCGCGACGAGGCGGACTTCGACTACGACGTGGTCGTGATCGGCTCGGGCTTCGGTGGTTCGGTCTCCGCGCTGCGGCTGACCGAGAAGGGGTACCGGGTCGCCGTCCTGGAGGCCGGGCGGCGCTTCGAGCGCGACGAACTGCCCAAGAACTCCTGGGACCTGGCCAAGTACCTGTGGGCGCCCAGGCTCGGCCTGTACGGCATCCAGCGGATCCACCTGCTGGCCAATGTGATGATCCTGGCCGGCGCCGGGGTCGGTGGCGGCTCGCTGAACTACGCCAACACCCTGTACGTGCCGCCGAAGGCCTTCTTCGAGGACCGCCAGTGGCGCCACATCACCGACTGGCAGGAGGAGTTGGCGCCCTTCTACGACCAGGCGCAGCGGATGCTCGGGGTGCGGCTCAACCCGACCGTCACCCCGTCCGACGTCCATCTGCGCGCGGCGGCCGAGAAGATGGGCGTCGGGGACACCTTCCACCTGGCGCCGGTCGGGGTCTTCTTCGGCGACGGGAAGGACGCCGACCACACGGCCGGGGCGGCGCCCGGCGAGGAGGTCGCCGACCCGTACTTCGGCGGCGCCGGCCCGGCGCGGCGGGCCTGCGTGGAGTGCGGCGAGTGCATGACCGGGTGCCGGCACGGCGCGAAGAACATGCTCACCGAGAACTACCTCTACCTGGCCGAGCGCGGCGGCGCCGAGATCCACCCGCTCACCACGGTGGCCCGGATCCGCGAGCACGGGGAGGGCTTCGCGGTGGACGTCCGCCGGACCGACGCCCGCTCCACGACCGATCCGGTGAAGGCGGGGGCGCGGACGATCACCGCCGCCCGGGTGGTGGTCGCGGCCGGCACCTACGGCACCCAGTCGCTGCTGCACCGGATGCGCGACGGCGGTCACCTGCCGCGGATCTCCGGCCGGCTCGGCGAGCTGACCCGGACGAACTCCGAGGCGCTGGTCGGCGCGCAGACCACCGACCGGCGCTACGGCAGCCGGGCGGACTTCACCAAGGGCGTCGCGATCACCTCCTCGATCCACCCGGACGAGAACACCCACATCGAGCCGGTGCGCTACGGCAAGGGCTCCAATGCCATGGGCGCGCTGTCGATCATGCAGGTCAAGGGTGGCGGCAAGGGGCCCCGCTGGCTGCGCTACCTGGGGACGGCGGCCCGGCACCCGGTGACCTTCGCCCGGTCGATGAACCAGCACCGCTGGTCGGAGAAGACCATCATCGGCCTGGTGATGCAGTCGCTGGACAACTCGATCACCGTCTCGCTGAAGACCAAGGGCCTCGGCAAGGGCCAGTTGACCTCCACCCAGGGCCACGGCGCGCCCAACCCGAGCTGGATCCCGGCGGCCGAGCAGGGCGCCCAGGCGCTGGCGGAGGAGATCAACGGCTTCGCGGGCGGTACCGTCGGCGAGATCTTCGACATCCCGATGACCGCCCACTTCCTCGGCGGCTGCCCGATCGGCGACTCCGCGGAGACCGGCGTGGTCGACCCGTACCACCGGCTCTACGGCCACCCCGGGATCAGCGTGGTGGACGGTTCGGCGGTCTCCGCGAACCTCGGGGTGAACCCCTCGCTGACGATCACCGCGCAGGCCGAGCGGGCCATGTCGATGTGGCCCAACAAGGGCGAGGCGGACGGCCGCCCGGCCCCGGGCGAGGCGTACCGGCGGGTCGAGGCGGTGGCGCCGGTGCGCCCGGCGGTGCCGGCGGAGGCGTTCGGCGCGCTGCGGCTGCCACTTCTGGCCGTGCCGAAGGTGCCCAAGAAGCTTGGTGGAACGGCCTCCTGACGCACTGCCCGGTGCCGCGCGACTCCTGGCCGGGGCCGGTTGACAGCCGTCCGGGCACGGTGGGATAAACGGGCTCCCTGGGGGGACCAGGGAGAACCGTTCACGGGGGGATCGCGGTCCATGGCCATCTGCGCATCATGCGGCGCGGCTTCGGGGGAAGGGGCGCTCGCCTGCGCCTCCTGCGGGCGGCCGCTCACGCCGCCGCCGCCCCCGCCGCCGCCCGCTCTGCCCTCGGCGCCGCCCGCCGGGGCCACCTATCAGCCGCCCGCTCCGCCCGTCGTGCCGGTGACGCCCCCGCCCCCACCCGTCCCGGCACCCCCGGCGGTGGGCGGCTGGGGGGCCGGCCGGCCCTACGACCCGGCCGCCGCCCGCCCGGCCGTCCTGCGCGGGCTCACCGGCGAGGACTGGTGGCCGGCGTTCAGGGTGCTGATCGCGCCGACCGCGGTGCTGTTCCTGGCGGCGCTGATCGCGGCGATCCCGGACGACTACACCTTCTTCTACCTCTTCAAGGCGCCGTCCTTCGGCAAGCGGTTCGGCGGCGCGCTGGCGCTGGCCCTGGCCGCCCTCGGTGCCCCGTTCGAGCTGGGCTTCTCCGGCGGGGGCCGCTACTCGGACGGCGGCGGGGAGGTGCTCGTGCGGGCGGTGCCGATGACGGTCACCGCGCTCTGGCTGTTCGCGCTCTGGCTCGGTCTGCGGGCCGGCGCGCGCCGCCGGCAGGTTCGTACCGGTGAGCAGCCGACCAGGCGGCAGGCGGCCGGTGAGGCGCTGCGCACCGCGGTGGCCGCGGCGGCGGTGACCCTGCTGATCGGCCTCGTCTGCGGGACCACCTGGCGGCCCGGGTCCCCGCACGGCGGGGTCGGGTTCGGCGAGGACGACTACTCCGACCGGTTCGGCGGGGTGACGTACTCGGCTGACGCCGGCTGGCTCCAGGCCGTCGGCTGGACGGCGCTGCTCGCCGGACTGCTGGCGTTCACCGTGCACGGCACGGACGCGCTGCGCTGGGCGGCCTGGCGCAACCGCGCGGTGCGCGGCTGGGCGGTGGCCGCGCTGGCTGCGGGCCGTGCGCTGGCGATGACGGTCGGCCTCGCCGCGCTGGTCGGCTTCGTGCTGATCTCCGCCCAGGGCGAGGACGGGCAGGCCGGCGCCTCGCTGGCCGTCCTGCCCAACGTCGGCCTGCTGCTGCTCGGCCTGGGTTCGGGGGCGACGCTCAGCTGGACCAGTGGCGAGAGCGGCCCCTCCTCCGACTCGGACCGGGTGTCCGGCGCGTCCGGCGGCGACGAGTTCTCCCTCTTCGACCTGCACCACGAGAGCGCCGACTGGCGGTGGACCGGTCTGCTCGCGCTGGCTGCGGTGGCCTTCCTGGGGTGGACGGCGTACCGGCGCCGGCTGGACGCGGCCGACCGGATCCGGCTGGCGGTGGTGTACGCGGCCGGGCTCAGCCTGCTGATGGCGATCGCCGGCGCGGTGCTCTCGACGAGCTCGACCACGTCGTACTTCGGTCGCCAGCGGGAGCTCGATCACGAGTACGCGGTCGGCCTGGTCCTCGCCACGCTGCTGGCGGCCAACGTGATCTGGGCGGCCGTCGGTGCGCTGGCGGTGCCGCCGCTGCTGGCGGCCGCGATCGGCGGCCGGCAGGTCGGCCCGCCCGGGGCGGCGGCGCCGCAGGACGTGCCGTACCAGCGGGCGCCTTCCCCGGGCCGCGTGCCGCAGGAGGGCGGGGCCGCGCCGGAGTCCTCGGTGCCGTCGGGGGTGAGCGAGGTGATCGGCTCGCACGAGGAGCCGCCGGCGCACCCGGCCGGCGGGGTGCCCGCCGCGCGGCCGCCGGGCGAGGTCGGCCCGGTCGACCCGAGCGTCTGGCGCAAGCAGCAGTAGCGGGTGAGGGGGCGCGGACTTCGGTCCGCGCCCCCTCACCCGGTTGGCGGCCGGCCGGCCGGCTCCGACCGGCCCCGGACAGGGCAAAGGGCCCCGCGGGGGAACGGGGCCCTTTGTCGCTCAGCACGCGGCGTCAGGGCTGCGCCGGTGCTGGGGTGACGGCGCCGGGGGAGGAGCGCCGTCGCGTCGAATGGCTTCTGGGTGGCGCCGTCGCGGCGCCGGCGTGAGTGGGCCGGTCGCGCGTGGCGCGTCCACACGCGGCGGGGCGGGCCCGCGCGCATGCCTGCGCCGAGCTTTCGCTCACGGAGCGTGAGGTGACAATCGTTGCCATCACGGGTCTCGGCGGCAACGGGGCGGCACTCCGCAGTCGGCCTTCGGCCGCCGGGAGAACCTCTTCCAAGCAGCATCGTGCTGGACGAAGGGCTTGCTCTGCAACCGATTCGGCATGATTCGGCACAGTCCATTTTCGGCCCGGCCGGTGCGTGGCGGTCCGTCCGGACGGGCCCGGCGGCCGCCGACGAGTCAGGCGGCGGGCGCTATCGATGATCACCGTGCGTAGTGGTGGCGCCGGAGCGCACAGGGACGCGCGTAGCGGAGCGGGACGGTGAAGGGTGTGCGCCCGGGGTGCGCAGGGGTGCGGCGGCCGGCACCCGGGCGTCCCCGGGGCCGGCCGCCCCACCTCCTTGGGTCCAGTCGCGGCCGGGGTCGCTGTCCCCTGCTGGCCGGCCGCTGCACCCGCGCACGGTCCCACGGCGCACCGCTCCCGGCGGGGCCGGGACCGCGGCGGCGCCACGCGCGCCGGTGGACTGGGATGAGCTCCACGCGTGGTCCTGCAAGCCCGCACGGCGGCGCCCCTGCCGGGGCGGAGGCGGCGCACCTGGCAGGCGCGGCGCGGTCGTGCGGTCGTGAGATCCAACGAAGCGGCCGCCCGGCCGGTCACGGCCTCTTGGAGGTGCAGACGAGTGAAACCGGCCAGCCCGGTAGACTCGTTTCCAGACCCCCTCCCGTCGCCCGCCGCCGCCCTCCGGGGGGCGTGTTCCGCGACACCTCTAGATACCGCTGCCGGAAGGCCGTCCGTGTCCTCTGCTATTCCCGACCAGTCCGTGCCTGAGACCGACACCGTTCTGGTGGTCGACTTCGGCGCCCAGTACGCCCAGCTCATCGCCCGTCGGGTGCGTGAGGCCCGGGTCTACAGCGAGATCGTGCCGAGCAGCATGCCGGTCGCCGAGATGCTCGCCAAGAACCCGAAGGCGATCATCCTCTCCGGCGGCCCCTCGTCGGTCTACGAGCAGGGCGCGCCGCAGCTCGACCGCGCGATCTTCGAGGCCGGCGTGCCGGTCTTCGGCATGTGCTACGGCTTCCAGCTGATGGCCAAGACCCTCGGCGGCACCGTCGACAACAGCGGCGCCCGCGAGTACGGCCGCACCCCGCTGGTCGTCTCCCGCACCGGCTCGACCCTGTTCGAGGGCGTCCCGGCGCAGCACTCGGTCTGGATGTCGCACGGGGACGCCTGCTCCGCCGCGCCCGAGGGCTTCACCGTCACCGCCTCCACCGACGTGGTGCCGGTCGCGGCCTTCGAGAACGACGAGGCCCGCCTCTACGGCGTGCAGTACCACCCCGAGGTGCTGCACTCCGACCACGGTCAGCAGATCCTGGAGCACTTCCTCTACCGCGGCGCCGGCATCGCGCCGACCTGGACCACCGGCAACGTGGTCGACGAGCAGGTCGCGCTGATCCGCGCCCAGGTCGGCGACAAGCGCGCCATCTGCGGCCTCTCCGGCGGCGTGGACTCCGCGGTCGCGGCGGCCCTGGTCAACAAGGCCATCGGCACCAAGCTGACCTGCGTCTACGTCGACCACGGCCTGATGCGCAAGGGCGAGACCGAGCAGGTCGAGAAGGACTTCGTCGCGGCCACCGGCGTGCAGCTGAAGGTCGTCGACGCGCAGGAGCGCTTCCTGAACGCGCTGAAGGGCGTCAGCGACCCGGAGGAGAAGCGCAAGATCATCGGCCGGGAGTTCATCCGGGTCTTCGAGCAGGCGCAGGCCGAGATCGTGGCCGAGGCCGGCGAGCACGGCGAGTCCGTGGACTTCCTGGTCCAGGGCACCCTGTACCCGGACGTGGTGGAGTCCGGCGGCGGCACCGGCACCGCCAACATCAAGTCCCACCACAACGTCGGCGGTCTGCCCGAGGACCTGCAGTTCCAGCTGGTCGAGCCGCTGCGCAAGCTGTTCAAGGACGAGGTCCGGATGGTCGGCCAGGAGCTCGGCCTGCCGGAGGAGATCGTCCAGCGCCAGCCGTTCCCGGGCCCGGGTCTGGGCATCCGGATCGTCGGCGAGGTCACCAAGGAGCGTCTCGACCTGCTCCGCGAGGCCGACGCGATCGCCCGCGAGGAGCTGACCGCGGCCGGTCTGGACCGGGAGATCTGGCAGTGCCCGGTGGTGCTGCTCGCGGACGTCCGCAGCGTCGGTGTCCAGGGCGACGGCCGGACGTACGGCCACCCGATCGTGCTGCGCCCGGTCTCCTCCGAGGACGCCATGACGGCCGACTGGTCGCGCCTGCCGTACGACGTGCTGGCGAAGATCTCCACCCGGATCACCAACGAGGTCCCCGACGTGAACCGCGTGGTGCTGGACTGCACCAGCAAGCCGCCGGGCACCATCGAGTGGGAGTAGGCACTCCCCGCCGGCGTTGAACCGGCATTGAACGGCCGCGCCGTCGTTCCCGTACACAAGGGAGCGGCGGCGCGGCCGTTCGCGGTGGACGACCGGGGCACCGGGCGCCCACCGGGTGGGATCTCCCACCGAAAGCGTTCACGAGCGTGCAGAATGCGGACCGGACCCGTCAGGTGATGGCGGGCCGTGAAGGAAGGTGTGAGGGATGTCGGAGGCCAGCAGCTCCGTGGCGACCAGCGACTCCACGGCAGACGGCGACTCCACGGCGACCGGAGCGGCGGCGAGCGGCGGCTGGGCCGAGCGGGCGGCCCAGCTCAAGGCGGCCGCCTCCCGGTACGCGCTGCTGCCGCTGCGGATCTTCCTGGGCGTCACCTTCGTCTACGCGGCGCTGGACAAGCTCGCCGACACGCACTACCTGGCCGGCGCGGGCGACCCGGCGTCCTTCGTCTCGCAGACCCGGGCGGCCGAGGGCTCCAGCCCGATCTCGTTCCTGCTCGGCGCCACGCTCCACGCGCCTACCCTGTTCGCGCTCGCCATCGCCTTCGGTGAGCTGGCGGTCGGCCTCGGCACCCTGCTCGGCCTCTGGGGCCGGGTCGCGGCCGTCGGCGGCGCGCTGATCAACCTCAGCCTCTGGCTGACCGTCAGCTGGAACGTCTCGCCGTACTACCTCGGCAACGACCTCGTCTACCTGATGGCGTGGACCCCGCTGGTGCTGGCCGGCACCCCGTACCTCTCGCTGGACGGCTACCTGGCCCGGCGGGCCGCCCGGGACCGTGAGCGCGGGCTGCGCGAGCAGCACGCTCGTCGGCGGGCGCTGGTGGACGGCGGGATCGCGGCCGTCGCGATCGGTGGCGCCGGGCTGCTCACCGGCTCGCTGACCGCCACCTTCGGGCGGGACAAGAAGGCCGTCGGGCCGTCGGCCGCGCCGGCGCCCGCCGGGCCGGCCGTCTCGGTGGACGCCGCGAGCGTCCCGGTCGGCGGCTCGGCCCAGGTCAAGGACCCGGCCACCGGCGACGCGGTCTACATCGTCCAGCCCAAGGCCGGCCAGTACTGCGCCTTCTCCTCGGCCTGCACGCACTCCGGCTGCGCGGTCGACGCGCCGAAGAACGGCCAGCTGTACTGCCCGTGCCACGGCTCCCGGTTCGACGCGGCCACCGGCGCGGTGGTCAACGGTCCGGCCACCAAGCCGCTGCCCAGGTACGGCGTCACCAAGGACGGCGACAAGCTGAACCTCGGCCCGCTGCAGAGCTGAACGGGACGGCCGGGAACGCCCGGCCGTCAGGGCGCCTCCTGGTCCCGCGGGTCCCGGCGGTCGCGCCGCACCGCAGCCGCGACCGCGCCCGCCAGCCCGCCGACGCCGAGCACGATGAAGGTCACCGGGATGACGATCCGGCCGTTCACGGAGATGTCGTTCAGCGCCGCCACCAGGTAGAGCACCGCGATCACGGTGAACAGCCCGCCCGCGATCAGCGAGAACAGATCGAGCTGGTGCTTCCTCACGACTGGACCACCTTGATGTCGCCGAGCCCGACCATCAGCCTGAGGTCGAGCGTGCCCTTGGATGCCTGACCGTTCACGGGGTGCAGCTCGAAGCTGCGGGAGCTGTTGCCGCTGACCTCGTCCGCCCCGGGCACCTTGACGTTGCCCAGCCCGACCCTGGTCTCCAGGTTCACCGTCACGTCCGGCGGCACCAGGACGGTCAGCTGCCCGGCACCGACTTCGACGGTGCTCCGCAGGGTGCCGCCGGCCGGGTCGAGCCCGGTGAGGTCGAGCTTGGCGTCGCCGAGTCCGAGGGTGTACCGGTCCTCCAGGTCGCTCGCCGCGACGACGGTCCAGTCGCGGTCGCCGAGCGCGTTCCGGACGGAGAACGACGAGCCGCCCGAGAACGCCAGCACCAGGGTGAGCAGCAGGCCCGGCACGACCAGCTTGCGGGCCCGGCCGTACCTGGCGGCGACCAGCAGGGTCAGCCCGACCACCAGCAGCGCGGTGGCCAGCACCGTACCGGTCACCACCTTGGCGTCGCCGTGAGCGGAGGCCGACCAGACCGCGCTGGCCGCGCCGACCGCCAGGAGCAGCCCGACCAGGCCGAGCGGCGAGCGCTCGTGCCGGTGGCGCACCACCACCGGCCGCGGCGGCGGGCCCGCCGGGCCGCCCTTGCGCAGCGGGTCGCCCTCGGGCAGGTCGGTGCGCTGCCACCACGGCTGCGCCGGCCCGCCGGGCGGCGGGCCGGCGGTTGCGCCGTACGGGTTGCGCTCGGGGTGGCGGGGGTCCCACAGGTAGCCGCTCGGGCCGGCGTGCGGGGTGTCGGTCGGCACCGTGCCGGCCGCCCGTTCCCGGGCGTGCCGCTCGCGGGCCCGCCCGTTCTCGTCCGTGCCCGGCCAGGAGTGGTCGACGGCCGACGGCTCCGACTCGGGGAACCACCGGTCGTACGGGCCGGGCCGCCGCTCCCGGCCGCGCCGGCGCCCCCGCAGGCGGCCGTGGCGCCGCTCCGGGTCGTAGCGGACCGCCAGGAAGACCAGGGCCGCGAGCAGCAGCAGCGGGAACAGCGTGTCCCCGTCGCCCATCGAGGCGAAGAAGACACCGGTGCCGATCACGGTCAGCAGCACCGCGCCGATCGACTGGCCGTCCACCCGGCCGGTGAGCACCCGCTGGAGCTCGGTGCGGCCCGCCCTGCTGCCGCCCCGGCCGTCGGGGACCGACTCGGTCGGGACGATCAGCCAGGCCAGCCCGTACAGGAACAGACCGAGGCCGCCGGAGAGGCAGAGCACGACCGTCACCACCCGGAAGACCACCGGGTCGATGTCCAGGTGCCGGCCCAGGCCGCCGCAGACACCGGCCACCACGCGGTGGTGCTCGGTGCGGTTCAGCGGCGGCCGGTCCGGTGCCGGCGGGGCGCTCGGCCCGGTCTCCTGGATGCGGTGGTCTTCGGTCATGCCCACCATCCTGGTGGCTTCCGTGGCCCCGCCCAACCGGTGGAAGCCCTGTCCGGACCCTGACTTGTCCCTGAGACGGATGGGGGCTCCACCCTGATGCGCCCGGGCCCGCGCGCGTGGAACCATCGGTGCCGTGGCAGCACCCGGTACCGATCCCCGACCCCTCGCCCCCGACACCGCGACGGCGGCGAGCGCCGACCCGGCCGCGCCCGGCGGCGAGCGCCCGCCGTACCGGCGGCTCTACCGGAGCCCGCAGGGCCGGATGCTCGGCGGCGTCGCGCACGGGCTCGCGGTGCACCTCGGGCTGCCGGTCGCCTGGGTCCGGGTCGCCTTCGTGCTGCTCTTCTTCGCGCAGGGGATCGGCGCGCTGCTGTACGCGGCGTTCTGGTTCGTGGTGCCGATCGGCATCGGCGAGCCCGCGCAGCGCGGCGGTGCGCACTGGGTCTACGTCAACGGCGCCTTCGTGCCGTCCGGCTCCTGGCAGGCCTCCGGTGCCTCCGGGGCGGAGCTGAGCAAGGGCCGGCGCGGCTGGATCGGCCGGCTGCGCGAACTGCTCCAGCATGCCCTGCAGGGCGAGCCCGCCACGGCTGCGGCCGAACCGGGCGGGGAGAGCACTCCGGCCCGGTCGGCCTCCGGGAGGCGCCAGGGCGGACTGGGCCAGCTCGCCGCGCTGGTCATGATGGTGATCGGTCTGATCGCCCTGCTCAGCGTGCTCGGCGTGCAGACCGCCCGGCCCTACACCTGGCCGCTGCTGGCGATCGGCGTCGGTGTCGCGCTGGTCTGGCGGCAGGCCGACGATTCCCGCTGGCAGCGCTGGTTCGGCCTGGAGGAGGGCGAGAAGCGGCGCGGCGCCTACACCCGGGTCGGCGGCGGCGTGCTGCTGGTGGTGGCCGGCACCATCGCCTTCCTCGCCATGCAGGGCAGCGGCTCCACGCTCGGCTCGGTGGTCGAGGCCTCGCTGGCGGTGCTGGCCGGCGTCCTGGTGCTGGTGGGCCCGTACGCGCTGCGGATGTGGCAGGACCTGGGCGCCGAGCGGACCGCCCGCATCCGCGCCCAGGAGCGGGCCGAGATCGCGGCGCACGTCCACGACTCGGTGCTGCACACCCTGACCCTGATCCAGCGCCGGGCCGAGGACCCGAAGGAGGTGCTGCGGCTCGCCCGGGCCCAGGAGCGCGAGCTGCGGCTCTGGCTCTACCGCCCGGAGGCGGTCGCCGAGGACGCGCCGGACACCATGGCGGAGAGCCTGCGCGCGGTGGTCGCCGAGGTCGAGGACCGGCACGGCGTCCCGGTCGAGCTGGTCGTGGTCGGCGACTGCCCGATGGACGAGCGGATCGCCGCGCAGATGCAGGCCGCGAGGGAGGCGACGGTCAACGCGGCCAAGTACGGTGGCGGGGGACCGGTCCAGGTCTACGCCGAGGTGGAGGGAGAGACGGTGTCGGTGTTCGTACGCGACCACGGCCCCGGCTTCGATCCCGACTCGGTGCCCGAGGACCGGATGGGTGTCCGCGAGTCGATCATCGGCCGGATGAAGCGCCACGGCGGCACCGCACGGGTGCGGCCCGCGCCGGACGGCGGCACCGAGGTCGAGCTGGAGATGGAGAGAACGAATGACTGACGCAGCGCCGACGGGGGGGACCCCGGCCGAGGGCGGGGGAAGGGTCGCGCGGGTCGTGCTGGTCGACGACCACCGGATGTTCCGCACGGGGGTGCGCGCCGAGATCGGGCGCACCGAGGTCACCGGCATCGACGTGGTCGGTGAGGCCGACGACGTGGAGTCGGCGGTCCGCGTGGTCGCCGAGACCAGGCCCGACGTGGTGCTGCTCGACGTCCACCTGCCGGGCGGCGGCGGGGTCGAGGTGCTGCGCCGCTCGGCCGGGCTGATGGGCGAGCAGGTGAAGTTCCTGGCGCTGTCCGTCTCCGACGCCGCCGAGGACGTCATCGGGGTGATCCGCGGTGGTGCCCGCGGGTACGTCACCAAGACGATCACCGGCACCGACCTGGTCAACGCGGTCTTCCGGATCGCCGACGGCGACGCGGTGTTCTCGCCGCGGCTGGCCGGCTTCGTGCTGGACGCCTTCGCCGCCACGGACACCCCGCCGGTGGACGAGGACCTCGACCGGCTGACCCAGCGCGAGCGCGAGGTGCTGCGGCTGATCGCGCGCGGCTACGCGTACAAGGAGATCGCGAAGCAGCTGTTCATCTCGGTGAAGACGGTGGAGAGCCACGTCTCGGCGGTGCTGCGCAAGCTCCAGCTGAGCAACCGGCACGAGCTGACCCGGTGGGCCACGGCCCGCCGCCTGGTCTGACCGCCCCCGACGCCTCCCGCCCGGCCCGGATTCCTTCCGGCCGGGCGGGCTTGTCAGTGCGGGGCCATAGACTCGTAGGGCCATGAGTAGCCTCTTTGACGACCTCCCGCTCCCCGGTTTCGAGGCCCCCGCCGCCGGGTCGAAGCAGCAGCCCGCCGCCGCCCCGACGGCCCAGGAGCCGCCGCCGTTCGAGGACGACGTCCCGTACGACGCCTACGAGGAGGCGATCCCGGAGGGGCTCTTCCACACCGACCACGCGGCCCAGGCCGAGCGGGACGCCTTCTACCGCAACGGTGCCGCCCGCCCGGTGGTGGACCCGGCCCAGCTGCTGGAGGGGATGAACGACCCGCAGCGCGAGGCCGTGCTGCACGCCGGCTCGCCGCTGCTCATCGTGGCCGGCGCCGGCTCCGGCAAGACGCGCGTGCTGACCCACCGGATCGCCCACCTGCTCGGCGCCCGCGGGGTGCAGCCGGGCGAGATCCTGGCGATCACCTTCACCAACAAGGCGGCCGGCGAGATGCGCGAGCGCGTCGAGCAGCTGGTCGGGCCCAGGGCCCGCGCGATGTGGGTCTCCACCTTCCACAGCGCCTGTGTGCGGATCCTGCGCCGGGAGAGCAAGCTGCTCGGCTTCACGTCGTCGTTCTCGATCTACGACTCGGCCGACTCGCAGCGCCTGATGTCCCTGGTCTGCCGGGACCTCGACCTGGACCCGAAGCAGTTCCCGCCGAAGTCCTTCACGGCCAAGGTCAGCAACCTCAAGAACGAGCTGATCGACGAGGAGACGTACGCCGACCAGGCGGCGAACCCGATGGAGAAGAAGCTGGCCGAGGCCTACTTCCTCTACCAGCGGCGGCTGCGCGAGGCCAACGCGCTCGACTTCGACGACATCATCATGACGACGGTGAACCTGCTCCAGGCGTTCCCCGACGTCGCGGAGCACTACCGGCGGCGGTTCCGGCACATCCTGGTCGACGAGTACCAGGACACCAACCACGCCCAGTACATGCTGGTGCGGGAACTCAGCGGGGGCTCCGCCACGGCTGCGCCGAAGCGCACCGTCGACGGCGACTTCGTGGACCCGGCGACCGGGCGCCTCGCCGAGGTGCCGCCGGCCGAGCTGTGCGTGGTCGGCGACGCGGACCAGTCGATCTACGCCTTCCGCGGCGCGACGATCCGCAACATCCTCCAGTTCGAGGAGGACTACCCGAACGCGACCACCATCCTGCTGGAGCAGAACTACCGCTCCACGCAGACCATCCTGAGCGCCGCCAACGCCGTCATCGAGCGGAACACCAGCCGCCGCGAGAAGAAGCTCTGGACGGCCGGCGACCACGGCGAGAAGGTCGTCGGCTACGTCGCGGACGACGAGCACGGCGAGGCCCAGTTCATCGCCGACGAGATCGACCGGCTCACCGACGCCGGCGACGCCAAGCCCGGCGACGTCGCGATCTTCTACCGGACCAACGCCCAGTCGCGCGTGTTCGAGGAGGTGTTCATCCGGGTCGGCCTGCCGTACAAGGTGGTCGGCGGGGTGCGCTTCTACGAGCGCAAGGAGGTCCGGGACGTCCTGGCGTACCTGCGGGTGCTCTCCAACCCGGAGGACACCGTGCCGCTGCGCCGGATCCTCAACGTGCCCAAGCGCGGGATCGGCGAACGGGCCGAGGCGATGATCGACGCGCTCGCCGGGCGCGAGCGGATCTCCTTCGCGCAGGCGCTGCAGCGGGTCGACGAGGCGTACGGGATGGCCGCCCGTTCGGCGAACGCGGTGAAGAAGTTCAACGCGCTGATGGCCGGGCTGCGGCAGGTAGTCGAGTCCGGTGCCGGCCCGGCCGCGGTGCTGGAGGCGGTGCTGGAGGAGACGGGGTACCTCGCCGAGCTGCAGTCCTCGACGGACCCGCAGGACGAGACGCGGGTGGAGAACCTCCAGGAGCTCGCCTCCGTCGCCCTGGAGTACGAGCAGGACCCGGGCGAGCGGCCCGACGCGGGCGAGGACGGCGCGCCGCCGGTCGGCTCGCTGCCCGACTTCCTGGAGCGGGTCGCGCTCGTCGCGGACTCCGACCAGATCCCGGACGACGACGAGGAGGGCCGGGGCGTCATCACGATGATGACCCTGCACACCGCCAAGGGGCTGGAGTTCCCGGTGGTCTTCCTGACCGGCATGGAGGACGGCATCTTCCCGCACATGCGGGCGCTCAACCAGGTCAAGGAGCTGGAGGAGGAGCGGCGGCTCGCGTACGTCGGGCTCACCCGGGCGCGCGAGCGGCTCTACCTGACGCGCTCGGTGCTGCGCAGCGCCTGGGGGCAGCCCTCGTACAACCCGGCCTCGCGGTTCCTGGAGGAGATCCCGGACACGCTGGTCGAGTGGAAGCGGACGGGGGCGTCGACGGTGCCCGCCTCGCGCGGGTACTCCTCCGGGTCGTCCTGGGGCGGGAAGTCCGCCGGTTCGGGCGGCTCCTCCCGGGGCGCCTCGCGCGGCGCGGCGGCGGCGGCCTCGCCGAAGGCGGGCTGGGGGCAGTCGGCGCGGCGCGCCGGGGCCGCGGTCGAGCGCGAGGTCGTGGCCCTGGCGGTGGGGGACCGCGTCACCCACGACACCTTCGGCCTGGGCACCGTGGTGGCCACCGCCGGGGTCGGGGAGAAGGCGCAGGCCACGGTGGACTTCGGGACGGAGGGGCGCAAGCAGCTGCTGCTGCGGTACGCGCCGGTGGAGAAGCTGTAGAGCTTCGGGAGGCCGGGCCCCCGGCCCGCTCCGGCCCGGGTGGCGCCGCCATCCGGGCCCGGGGTCGGCGTGGCCGGGGCCGTGGCCGGGCGGCGGCGTGGCCGGGGCCGGGGTCAGGCGGCGGCGTGGCCGGGGTCAGCGCGGGTCGACGCCCTGGGCGAGGAACCACGGCAGCGGGTCGACGGGTGCGCCGCCACCGGCCGGGCGGATCTCGAAGTGCAGGTGCGGGCCGGTGCTGTTGCCGCTGCTGCCGACGAAGGCGATGACGTCGCCCGCCTTCACGGTGCCCTTGCGGATCTTGTACGACCGCAGATGGCAGTACCAGGCCTCGGTGCCGTCGGCCATCTTCAGAATCGACATGTAGCCGTACGACGGGTTCCACTGCGTGCGGATCGTGCCGTCGCTGACCGCCATGACCTGGGTGCCGCCGTCGACGGGGAAGTCGATGCCGGTGTGACGGGCGGCCCAGTGCGTACCGGACGCGCCGAACATCTCGCCGAGCCCCCGTTGGGCGACCGGGAGGGAGACCTTCGGGAGCGCGGGAGCGGGGGCCGGGCCGTCCTCGGCCACGGGCGGGCCGCCGGCCGTGCCGACGGGCTGGGTGCCGGAGAACGGCGTGCGGGCGTCGCCGCGGGAGGCCTGGTCGGCCTCGCCCGCGGCGAGGGCCTGCTGGGCGGCGGCCCTGGCGGGCGCGGTGCCCGGGGCCTCGGCGGCCTGCTCGGGAGCCCGGCCGGCCGCCTGTGCGCGCTGCTGGTCCGCCTCGCCCTGGACGGTCACGGCGGCTGCCCCGGCCACGCCGAGGGCGGCCACCGAGGGCAGGGCGACGCGCAGCAGCGCCGTCCGGGTGGCCGCCTTGGCGGCGCCGCGGCGCTGTGCGCGCACCTGCTCGCGGGCGGCCACCCGCAGTTCCGCACGGGTCGGGCGGGCGGCTGCGTCGGGAGCCATCGGGGGCTGCCTCCTCGGTGGGCCTCTGGCACGTCGTCGGGCGAGGGGAAAGGCGAGGGGAAGGATGAGGGGAAGGGCGGGCGGAAAGACGAGGGGAAAACAGCCGAGACTGTAGCCGCAACGCCGACATCCGGACAAAAGTCCGGATGTCAAGAGGGGAGTTGGCGCGCTGCGGGCGGATCCGGCAGGTGTACCGACCGGTAGCAAGAGGGGGAGCTGTGATTTTTCCCTCCTCTTGAGGGGCGGCACGGTCAGCCCGGCCGGGTGACGCTAACCTCCCCTCAGGTTGGTTATTGCTGGTTAACCGCGCCCGTGCCCGACGAGGTCCGTGGGGTGGTGGACGACGAAGTCCAGGAGGCAGTGATGGGTGTGTCAGGCCCGATCCGTGTGGTGGTCGCCAAGCCCGGGCTCGACGGTCACGACCGCGGCGCCAAGGTCATCGCGCGCGCCTTGCGTGACGCCGGGATGGAGGTCATCTACACCGGCCTGCACCAGACGCCCGAGCAGATCGTCGACACCGCGATCCAGGAGGACGCGGACGGCATCGGGATGTCGGTCCTCTCCGGGGCGCACATGACGCTCTGCGCGCGGGTGCTCGAGCTGCTGAGGGAGCGCGAGGCGGAGGACATCAAGGTCTTCTGCGGCGGCATCATCCCGGAGGAGGACATCGTCGAGCTCAAGGCGATGGGCGTCGCGGACATCTTCACCCCGGGGACGCCGACCCGGGACGTGGTGGCCTGGGTCGAGGCGAACCTGCGGGCCGCGAGCTGAGCCCTCCGGCGGACGTCCTCCGCCGGGTGCGGCTTTCCTGAGCACGCGCGCTCGGGGCACGCGCCTTCCGGGCACGTGCGTCCTGGCGTGCGGTTCCCGGGTACGCGCCTTCGGGACACGCGCCGGCGGGTGCGGCTGCCAGGGTTGCCGCCGAGTCCTCGGCCGAGCCGGTACGGGTGTCCCGTACCGGCTCGGCCGTTCCCGGTTGCGGGTGCCCCGGGTGCCTCAGGTGCCTCAGGCGCCGAGTTCGGCGAGCATGGCCTTCCGGAAGCGCAGGGTGCCGGCCAGGCGGGCGAAGGTCTCGGCCCAGGCGCCGGCGGGAGCGGCCTCGGCCGCCAACTCCTCGACGGCGGCGGCCGTTCCGGGGGAGAGCGCGCGCTCCGTCATGCCGAGCACCCCGCTGTGGCTCCACGGGTAGGCACCGGAGGCGGCCGCCCGGGCCAGGGCCGCGACGACGGCGGTGGACAGCGGCGGCGTCCAGGGGGCCCCGCAGGCGCCGAGCAGTTGGAAGGCCTCGCCCAGGCCGTGCACCTCGATGAACGCGGCCGTCCAGGCGGCGCGTTCGGCGGGCGGCAGGACCGAGAGCAGTTTGGCGGGGGCACCGGTGCTCCGGGGGGCGCGGGCGGTGCGGCCACCCGGGGCCGGGGCCGGGGCCGGCCCCAGCAGCGCCCGCGCCCAGTCGGCGTCCTGCTGGCGGACGGCGGCCCGGGCCCAGGCCTCGCGCAGGTCGTCGGCCCAGCTGCTGTTGGTCTCGTCGATGCTGTCGCCCACCCGGAGCCCGAGCAGCCGGCTCGGCGTCAGGCCGGTGGACTCCTGCCAGAGGCGCAGCGGCGCGGCGGCGATCACCTCGCCGAACCACCAGGCCCGCTCGCCGCGCCCGGTGGGTGACTTGAGCGGTATGCCGTCGCGCTGCATCTCGGCGTCGCACTCGGTGGGCGGGGTCACGAGCAGGTGCGTGCCGCGCTCGGAGAGGCGGACGGCGGCCCGGGCGCGCTCGGCCATCCGGTGGGCGAGGGCGGAGCCGGGGAGGGTCGAGAGCAACTCGGCGGCGGTGGCCCGGACGTTCTTGCTGCGGTCGCCCAGCGCGGCCTCCAGGAAGGGTTCGTCGGCGAGCGCGAGGCCGTCCTGGAGGGCGTCGAGGAAGAGCAGCCGGTCCTCGGCGCGTTCGGTGGGCCAGGTGCTCGCGAGCAGGGCGAGTCCGGCGGAGGGGTCGGTGCGGCGCAGCGCGGTGAGGTGGGTGACGCGCTCGGCGAAGAGGCCCTCGTGCCAGAGGTGGTCGTCCCCGGCGGCGGCCGCCGCGCCGTCGGGCCCGGGTGCGCCGCCGGGCGCGTCCGCGGTGGTGCGCAGGACGAACCGCCAGTCGGGGTTGCGGGTGGCGAGCCAGCGGCCCAGGGGGCCGGCCAGCGCCACCGCGTCGGGGCGCAGCTCGGTCCGGCCGCGGGCGGCGTCCAGCAGGGCCGGGACGACGGCGGCGGGCGGGCGCAGGCCTCGGGCGCGGGCCGTGGCGAGCCACTGCGGGAGCAGCTCGGTCAGGTTGGCGACGGTGCCGGGGGACCCGGCGCTCCGGCTGCCGAGCAGCAGGGTGAGCCGGCGGGCGGCGGGGGCGGGCAGTTCGGGCCGGTGGTCCTCGGGGGCCGGGGCGGTGAGCAGGGCGGTCACGGTTTCGGTGGCGGGGGCCGGGAGGGCGCCGGCGCGGCGGCGGACGGTCTCCAGGGCGGCCAGTTCGAGCAGGGCGGTGGCCGGGTCGGTGCGGTCGACGGCCCGGTGGGCGGGGGAGTCGTCGACGGCGGGGGGTGGCAGGGGGCGGCGGTCGGTGCCGAGGAGGGCGGTGGTGTGGAGGGTCTCCCAGGGGTCGGCGGGGGGCGGGGTGGTGAGCGGCACGCGGGGCTCCTGCGGTCGGTGGGTGCGGTGCGGAGGCTCTCGGGAGGCGGCTTCGGGGCCGCTCCCGGTCAGCTCCGGGGACGGGGCCGGGCGGGCGTCGCGCGCGGGGCCGCCCGCGCGCCGGACGGGGCCCGGACGGGGCCCTATGGGGCGGTCAGGTCGATCGGGCGGTGGTCCGTGCCCCAGGCGGTGACCGGGGCGAAGCCCTGGTGGCCGTGCTCGCCGAAGACGGTGAGGGGGCGGCCGGTGGAGACGGCCGCGAGGCGCCACAGGGCGGCTTCGGGGGCGGCGCCGCGGTGGACCGGGAGCGTGTGCCGGCCGTCGGTGAGGTGCCAGCCGTCGGGCGTGAGGACGGGGACGACGCCGGTCAGGACGGTGGGCCAGGCGTCGAGCCAGGGGTCGTCGGCGACGGCGGCGCCGTAGGCGGCGACGGCCTCGGCGGGGGTGACGCCGGGCGGTGGGGCGGCGGGGCCCGGCCCGGGGGCGCCGTAGCGGGTGCCGAGGGCGGCGCGCAGGGGGCGGGCGCCGGGGTGGAAGGCGAGCTCGGCCTCCAGCAGCCGGCCGGTGGGGAGGGCGAGGTCGGGGGCCCGGCCGGGGCGGCCGAAGGCGAGGAGCAGGGCGGGGCGGCCGGTCTTGGCGCCGCGCAGCCAGAGGCGGCGGGTGGTGAGGCGATCGTCCGCACCGCCCTCCGACGGCGAGGTGCGGCTGCCGAGGACGAGCCAGCGGTCGCGGACGCTGGGCCCGGCCAGTACCTCGGCGGCGTCGGTGGTGTAGCCGACCCGGGCCCGGACGGTGGCGGCGAGCGGGCCGGGCAGGTCGTCGATCCGGGTGGCGGCGGTGGCGAGCAGATGGAGCATGGCGTACTCCTCCAGGAGGTGGGGCCCGGGCGTGGTGTCGAGCTCGCGGACGCGGGTGGCGAGGCCGGGGGCCTGGGCGTCGACCATCCGGGCGGCGACCTCCTCCCACGGGCCGGCGGCGGACGGGTCGGCGAGGCCGTGGCGGATCCGGTCGGCCAGCCGCAGGCGCAGCTCGCCGGCGCCGGCGGCCACCCGGGCGTTGCGCTTCTCGGCCCGGCGCCGGGCGGCCACCGGGTCCGCCGGGGCGGCCGCGCCGGTGGCGCGCCGCTCGGCGCGGTCCCGGCGCTCCGCCAGCCAGTCGGACGCCCAGTCGGCCGGTTCGCCGGCCGGGACGGCCTCGGGGGTGCCGCTCCAGAGCAGCAGCAGCCCGAGGGCGTGCTTGCACGGGAACTTGCGGCTCGGGCAGGTGCACGAATAGGCGGGCGTGGCCAGTTCGACGGCGGTGCGGTACGGCGTCCGGCCGCTGCCCTCGCACTCGCCCCAGAGCGCGGTGCCGTCGGTGCCCGTGGCGGACCAGGGCGCGGGCGAGGAGAGCTTGCCCGCGGCCTTCTGCGAGCTCGCGTCGGGTGCCAGGGACAGGACGTGTTCGGTGCTCCAGCGTTCCTCCATGCCGACGACGGTAGGCGGGGGGACTGACAGGCAGGGTGGTCGAACTGAGGTCCGGTCAGGATTGTCAGTGGTCCGGTGCAGGGTTGTTCTCGCAGGCCGGGACGCCGACCTGGCTCCCCCCGATCACCTCGCCGCCTGCCACAGGTGTGTCCGGCGGCCGACCCGAAGGAGCCCCTCTCATGACCGACGTTCTGCGGCAGCACGCGGAGGACGCCTTCGCGGCGGAGCTGGCCGCGCTGGCCGGGCAGGACGACCGCCCGCGCCCCGAGCGCTGGAAGCTGTCGCCGTGGGCCGTCGCGACCTATCTGCTCGGCGGCGAGCTGCCGGACGGCACCGTGGTCACCCCCAAGTACGTCGGGCCGCGGCGGATCGTCGAGGTCGCCGTGACGACGCTGGCCACGGACCGGGCGCTGCTGCTGCTCGGCGTGCCGGGCACCGCGAAGACCTGGGTGTCGGAGCATCTCGCGGCCGCGATCAGCGGTGATTCGACCCTGCTGGTCCAGGGGACGGCCGGCACACCGGAGGAGGCCGTCCGGTACGGGTGGAACTACGCCCGGTTGCTGACGGAGGGTCCGAGCCGGGAGGCGCTGGTGCCCTCGCCGCTGATGCGGGCGATGGCGGACGGGAAGATCGCCCGGGTCGAGGAGCTGACCCGGATCCCGGCGGACGTGCAGGACAGTCTGATCACCATCCTGTCGGAGAAGACGCTGCCGGTACCGGAGTTGGGTGGCGAGACGCAGGCCGTGCGCGGCTTCAACCTGATCGCCACGGCGAACGACCGGGACCGCGGCGTCAACGAGCTGTCGAGCGCGCTGCGCCGGCGGTTCAACACCGTGGTGCTGCCGCTGCCCGCCTCGCTGGAGGAGGAGGTGGACATCGTCACCCGGCGGGTCGACCAGCTCGGCCGCTCGCTGGAGCTGGCCCGACTGCCCGGCGGGGCCGAGGAGATCAGGCGCGTGGTGACCGTCTTCCGTGAGCTGCGGGCCGGCCTCACGGTGGACGGCCGGACGAAGGTCAAGACGCCGAGCGGCACGCTGTCGACGGCCGAGGCGATCTCGGTGGTGACCAACGGCCTGGCCCTGGCCACCCACTTCGGGGACGGCGTGCTGCGGGCCGGTGACGTCACGGCCGGCATCCTCGGCGCCGTCGTCCGGGATCCGGTCGCCGACCAGGTGGTGTGGCGCGAGTACGTCGAGGGCGTGCTGCGCGAGCGGGACGGCTGGAAGGACTTCTACCGCGCCGCCCGCGAGCACACCCGCTGAGGCCGAGGCGGTTCGAGGCCGTCCGAGGCATTTCTAGGCAGTTCTGGGCACGAGGAGGGAGGCGCGATGAGCGCAGAGGTGACGCTGCTGGGCGTACGGCACCACGGCCCCGGCTCGGCCCGCGCGGTGGCCGCCGCGCTGGAGCGGCTGCGGCCGGACGCGGTGCTGATCGAGGGCCCGCCGGAGGCCGACCCGATCGTCGGGCTGGCGGCCGGGAAGGACATGGTGCCCCCGGTCGCCCTGCTCGCCCACGCGGTGGACGACCCGGCCAGGGCGGCGTTCTGGCCGTACGCCGAGTTCTCCCCGGAGTGGGTGGCGATCCGCTACGGACTCGACGCCGGCGTGCCGGTGCGCTTCATCGACCTCCCGGCGGCCTACAGCCTCGCCGAGGAACCGGGGGAGCCAGGGCAGCCCGGGGAGCCGGCCGAGCCCGGGGAACCGGCCGGGACGGAACGGCACGGGCAGCCCGACGGGCGACCGGGCGATCCGATCGGGATGCTCGCCGAGGCGGCCGGCTGCGACGACCCGGAGCGCTGGTGGGAGGACGTGATCGAGCACCGCTCGCCCGGCACGGATGCGCTGGCCCCGTTCGTCGCGGTCGCCGAGGCGATGGCGGCGCTGCGGGAGGGCGGGGCGGCCGACGGCCCGGCCGCCCGGCGCGACGACCTGCGGGAGGCGTACATGCGCCAGCAGGTCCGGGCCGCCAAGCGGGCCGGGCACCGGCGGATCGCCGTGGTCTGCGGGGCGTTCCACGTCCCGGCGCTGGCCGTCATGCCGACCGTCGCCCACGACCGGGCGGTGCTGGCCGGTCTGCCGAAGAAGGTGCGAACCGACATCACCTGGGTGCCGTGGACGCACCGTCGGCTCTCCCAGCAGAGCGGCTACGGCGCCGGGATCGTCTCGCCGGGCTGGTACCACCACCTGTTCACCACCGCGGGTGATCCGCTGCCGCTCTGGTTGACCAGGGCCGCCGAGCTGCTGCGCGCCGAGGACCACCCGGTCTCCTCCGCGCACGTGATCGAGGCCGTCCGGCTGGCCCGGACACTCGCGGTGATGCGCGAGCGCCCGCTCGCCGGGCTGACCGAGACCCTGGACGCCGTCCGCTCGGTGATGTGCGACGGCTCGGACGTCGCGCTGGCGCTGGTGCACGACCGCCTGGTCACCGGCGACGCGCTCGGGGAGGTGCCGGACGGCGCGCCGGCGGTGCCGCTGCAACGGGACCTGACCAGGCTGCAGCGCTCGCTGCGGCTGAAGCCGGCGGTGGAGCCGCGGGAGCTGGACCTGGACCTGCGCAAGGAGAACGACGCGGCGCGCTCCCGGCTGCTGCACCGGCTGCGGCTGCTCGGCATCGACTGGGGCGTGCCGAGCCGCTCCGCCGTCAACTCGACGGGCACCTTCCGGGAGAGCTGGCGGCTCCGCTGGCAGCCCGAGTTCGCCGTCCGGATCGTCGAGGCCGCCCAGTGGGGCACCACCGTCGAGGGCGCGGCGGCCGGCCGGGCGGTCGGTGCGGCGCGGGCCGCGGTGGAGCTCACCGAGCTGACGGCCCTGGTCGAGGCCTGCCTGCTCGCCGGGCTGGCCGACGCGCTGCCCGCCGTGATGCGGGTGCTCGCCGACTGCGCCGCGCTGGACACCGACGTCGCCCAGCTGGCGGGCGCCCTGCCCGCGCTGGTCCGCGCGCTGCGCTACGGCGACGTCCGCGGTACCGACCACGGCGCGCTCGGCGAGGTCGCGGCGGGCCTCGCCGACCGGATCTGCGTCGGTCTGCCGCCCGCCTGCACCGGGCTGGACGCGGCCGGTGCGGCGGCGATGCGCGGCCGGCTCGACGAGGTGCACGGCGCGATCGGCCTGCTGGAGCCGGTCGGCGGGCTCGCCGACCGGTGGGCCGCGGCCCTGCGGGCGCTCGCCCGCCGCGAGCCGGCCGGCGGCCCGGCCACCGGGGTGCCGGGCCTGCTGCGCGGCCGGGCCGTCCGGCTGCTGCTGGACGACGGGCGGCTCGACTCCGAGGAGGCCGGCCGCCGGCTCGGCCTCGTCCTCTCGGCCGCCAGCGCCCCGGCGGACGCGGCCGGCTGGGTCGAGGGCTTCCTCACCGGCGGCGGCGCCCTGCTGCTGCACGACCCCCGCCTGCTGGGCCTGCTCGACGAGTGGCTGACGGCGGTGCCGGCCGAGGTCTTCACCGATGTGCTGCCGCTGCTGCGCCGTACCTTCTCCGCACTGGAGGCGGGCGTGCGGAACACCGTCGGCAGCCGGGTCGCGGCTGGACCGCTCGGCGCCGAGCCGGTGCCGGAGGCGGGTACGGGCCCCGAGCTCGATCCGGTCCGCGCCGACGCGGCGGTCCCCGTGGTCGCCCTGCTGCTCGGTCTGCCCGGCGGACCGGTCCACCCCGGCGGCCCGGCGCGGATCCCCCGACAGGCCGACGGCCGCAACACCTGAACCGGGCGCAGCGCGTGACCGGCCGCAACACCTGAACCGAGCGCAACACCTGACCCGCCGCGCCACCCGGCCCGCCGAGCCCCCAACCGCCGCACACCCGACCCCGTACGGGACGGACCCGGAAGGAGCACCGATGGCAGAGAGCACCACCCCCGCCACCCTCGCCGCCGAGGAGCGGCTGCGCCGCTGGCGGCTGGTCCTCGGCGGCGAGGCGGACGGCACCGGCCACGTGCTGCGCGGCCGGGACGCCGCGATGGACGGCGCGCTCGCCGCGCTGTACCGGGGCGCACCGCAGGAGGGTCGGGCCGGGCGGGCCGGCCGGCGCAGTGCCGGGCTGGGCGGGTCGGCGCCGCAGGTGGCGCGCTGGCTGGGGGACATCCGCGAGTACTTCCCCACCACCGTCGTCCAGCTGATGCAGCAGGACGCCATCACCCGGCTCGGCCTGGACCACCTGTTGCTGGAGCCGGAGATGCTGGGGGCGGTCGAGCCCGACGTCCACCTGGTCGCCACCCTGCTCTCGCTGAAGCACGCGCTGCCCGAGACCACCCGGGAGACCGCCCGTGCGGTGGTCGGCAAGGTGGTCGCGGAGCTGGAGCGCCGGCTCGCCGACCGCACCCGGGCCACCCTGGGCGGCGCGCTGGACCGCAGCGCCAAGGTGAACCGCCCGCGCCACCGTGACATCGACTGGGCCCGCACCATCCGGGCCAACCTGGGGAACTACCTGCCCGAGTACGGCACCGTCGTGCCCGAGCGGCTGGTCGGCTACGCCCGGGCGCAGCGCGCGGTGAGGAAGGACGTCATCCTCTGCATCGACCAGTCCGGCTCGATGGCCCCTTCGGTGGTGCACTCGGCGGTGTTCGGCGCGGTGCTGGCCTCGATGAAGAGCCTGGACACCCGGCTGGTGGTGTTCGACACCTCGGTGGTCGACCTCACCGAGCAGCTCGGCGACCCGGTGGACGTCCTGTTCGCGACCCGGCTCGGCGGCGGTACCGACATCAACCGGGCGCTGGCCTACTGCCAGTCGAGGATCACCCGGCCGTCCGAGACCGTCGTGGTGCTGATCAGCGACCTCTACGAGGGCGGCATCCGGGACGAGATGCTCAAGCGGGTGGCGGCGATGAAGGCGGCCGGTGTCCAGTTCGTCGCGCTGCTCGCGCTCTCCGACGAGGGGGCGCCGGCGTACGACCACGCGCATGCGGCCGCGCTGGCCGCGCTCGGCGCCCCGGCGTTCGCCTGCACCCCGGACGCCTTCCCGGACGTCATGGCGGCGGCGATCGAGAAGCGGCCGATCCCGGTACCGGAACAAGGCGTGTAAGGACGGGTGCGCGGGGTTCACCCGGACGAGCGAACCCGCGCCCGGGCGCACCGCTGATCCGCGCGCCCGCTGAGCAGGGCGCGGGGCAGCCGGTCGCGGCCCGGCTGTGACGGTTCTCACCCAAGCCGGGCCGGTCCCGGGCGAAACGCGCCCGTCGTCCGGGGATAACCTGCCAGACGGACGTGACGCGCGTGTTGATTGACGTGTGCGCCCGTGGCTGTGTGGGCCGCAAGGCCGTACCTCTGCGTACCCGCACCGCCTCGACGACCCGCAGCGAAGATCCTGCCGTGGCACGCTCGTAGAGACACAATCCGCGACCACGAACAAGGACAAACACGTGGACCTGTTCGAGTACCAGGCGAGGGACCTCTTCGCCAAGCACGGGGTTCCCGTGCTTGACGGTGATGTCATCGAGACCGCCGCAGACGCTGCCGCCATCGCGGAGCGCTTCGGCGGCCGCGCCGTCGTCAAGGCTCAGGTGAAGGTGGGTGGCCGAGGCAAGGCCGGTGGCGTGAAGCTCGCCGCCGACCCGGCGGACGCCGTCGCCAAGGCCGAGGCGATCCTCGGGATGGACATCAAGGGCCACACCGTGCACAAGGTGATGCTGGCCCAGACCGCGGACATCAAGGAGGAGTACTACGTCTCCTTCCTGCTGGACCGCACCAACCGCACCTTCCTGGCCATGGCCAGCGTGGAGGGCGGTGTGGAGATCGAGGTCGTCGCGGAGGAGAACCCCGAGGCGCTCGCCAAGATCCCGGTCGACGCCAACGAGGGCTGCACCCCCGAGAAGGCCGCCGAGATCGTCGCCGCCGCGAAGTTCCCGGCGGAGATCGCGGACCAGGTCGCCGATGTCCTGCAGAAGCTCTGGGTCGTCTTCATCAAGGAGGACGCCCTCCTCGTCGAGGTCAACCCGCTGATCAAGTCCGGCGACGGCAAGATCATCGCGCTCGACGGCAAGGTCTCCCTGGACGAGAACGCCGAGTTCCGCCAGCCCGAGCACGAGGCGCTCGAGGACAAGGCCGCCGCCAACCCGCTCGAGGCGGCGGCGAAGGCCAAGGGCCTGAACTACGTCAAGCTCGACGGCCAGGTCGGCATCATCGGCAACGGCGCGGGTCTCGTCATGAGCACCCTCGACGTGGTCGCCTACGCGGGTGAGAAGCACGGCGGCGTGAAGCCCGCCAACTTCCTCGACATCGGCGGCGGCGCGTCCGCCGAGGTGATGGCGAACGGCCTGGAGATCATCCTGGGCGACCCCGACGTCAAGTCGGTCTTCGTCAACGTCTTCGGTGGCATCACCGCGTGCGACGCCGTCGCGAACGGCATCGTGCAGGCCCTGGAGCTGCTGAAGACCAAGGGCGACGAGGTCACCAAGCCGCTGGTCGTCCGCCTGGACGGCAACAACGCCGAGCTGGGTCGCAAGATCCTGACCGACGCCAACCACCCGCTGGTTCAGCAGGTGGACACCATGGACGGTGCGGCCGACCGCGCCGCCGAGCTGGCCAACAAGTAAGGAAGGGACTTCTCACCATGGCTATCTTCCTTACCAAGGACAGCAAGGTCATCGTCCAGGGCATGACCGGCTCCGAGGGCATGAAGCACACCCGCCGCATGCTCGCCTCCGGCACCCAGATCGTCGGCGGTGTGAACCCGCGCAAGGCCGGCACCACGGTCGACGTCGACGGCACCGAGGTGCCCGTCTTCGGCTCCGTCGCCGAGGCCATCGAGAAGACCGGTGCCGATGTCACCGTCATCTTCGTGCCGCCGAAGTTCACCAAGGACGCCGTCGTCGAGGCCATCGACGCCGAGATCGGCCTGGCCGTCGTCATCACCGAGGGCGTCCCGGTGCACGACACCGCCGCCTTCTGGGCGTACGCGGGCTCGAAGGGCAACAAGACCCGGATCATCGGCCCGAACTGCCCCGGCCTGATCAGCCCCGGACAGTCGAACGCCGGCATCATCCCGGCCGACATCACCAGCTCCGGCAAGATCGGTCTGGTCTCGAAGTCCGGCACCCTGACCTACCAGCTCATGTACGAGCTGCGGGACATCGGCTTCTCCTCGGCCGTGGGCATCGGCGGTGACCCGGTCATCGGGACCACCCACATCGACGCGCTCAAGGCCTTCCAGGAGGACCCGGAGACCGAGCTCATCGTCATGATCGGTGAGATCGGTGGCGACGCCGAGGAGCGTGCCGCGGCCTACATCGCCGAGCACGTCACCAAGCCGGTCGTCGGCTACGTCGCGGGCTTCACCGCCCCCGAGGGCAAGACCATGGGCCACGCCGGCGCCATCGTCTCCGGCTCCTCGGGCACCGCGCAGGCGAAGAAGGAGGCCCTTGAGGCCGCCGGTGTCAAGGTCGGCAAGACGCCGTCCGAGACCGCCCGCCTGGCGCGTGAGCTGATCAACGGCTGACGCCTCCCGGCTGTCGAGCGCCCCCGTCCGGACCTCCGGGCGGGGGCGCTCGCCGTTGTGCCCCGGCCGGATCGCGGGGGGCGCGGCCCGCTCCGGCTTCTCGGACCCTAGTGATCCGCAGGGCAGGGGTGGAGCGCCCAGCGGGTGCAGGCCGACGGCCCCGCCGCCGAGCCGGGCGGGGGCAGGGCCGCCGTCGCGCGCCCGGCGGCCGGCAGCTCCCACAGCGGGGCCCGGGGCGGCGGGGGGCCCGTCACGACCGGCTCCACGCCCGGCGCCGGACTGCACCAGAGGCTGCGGATCCCGGTCAGCGGGCCGTCGGGGGCGAGCGGGACGGCGGAGCCGTTGACCGCGCCGCAGACCGTCTGCGCGGGCGGCTCGGGCGGTCGGCGGAACAGCGAACCCGGGCCGCTGCCGGCCAGCGTCGCCGCCGCCGCGCCGCCGACCGCAACCGTGATCAGTACCGCCGCGCCGGTCCGGGCGGCGTTCGCCAGACCGTGACGGGCACGCAGCAGCGGGACCGGTGGCCGGTGCGGCTGCGGGCAGCCGCGGACGGCGGCCCGGTGCAGCAGCCCGGCGAGCCGGTCGGCGAAACCCTCCGCGGCCGGGTCGGGCCCGACGAGATCCGGCACCCACTGCGCCAGCGCCGCCCGGGCCGCCCAGACCCGGCCCTCGGCGGCGGCCCGGGTCGACTCCACCTCGACGGCCACGGCGGCGGCGGGCAGGCCCAGGCCGTCGTGCAGCACCAGCGTCCGGCGCTGCGGGCGGGAGAGCCGTTTGAGCGCCTTGAGCAGCGCGCGGTCGCGGTCGGTGAGGCGGTCGTGGTCCGGCAGCACGGCCTGCGACTCGTCGGCGGGGCGGACCTTGATCCGCCGGTGCGGCAGTCGCCAGACGTGGGCCCGGCGCGGACCGCCCCGGTGCCACGGGGAGAGCGCCGCCTCGCAGGCCCGCGCCCGTACCCACCCCTCCGGATCGGTCCCGGCCGTCACCTCGTCCCAGCGCCGCCCCGCCTCGCCGAAGGCCAGCCGCACGCAGTGCACGGCGCGGTGCTTGCAGGAGGTGAGCAGGAACACCTGCTGGACCAGGCGGGTGTGGGTGGTCTCGTACAGCTCCTCGAAGGAGGGCACCGGCGCGGGCACCTGCTCGTGCGCGGCGGGGGCGGGCGCCGGCGCGGACACCGGACGGGCGGTGCCCCGCTGCTCCGACGGTGCGCTCGCCGCGCCTGCGCCGGCCTGGCCGGGGGTGGCGGCCCTGCGGCCGTTCGGCCGGGGCGGCGGCGCGGTGGCCGGGCCGGGGCGGGGCGTGGTCGCGCCCTTGGTCCGGGGCACCCCGGTGGGCGCGGCCGCCGGGCCGGCCGCTCCGGGGGTGCTCGCCGCGGTGGTGTTCGTGCGCGGGCTCGCGTCGGGTACGGCGGTGGCCGGGGTGGCCGGGGTGGCCGGGGTGGCCGGGGCGTTCGGCCGGGTCCTGGTGCGCCCGCGCCGCCCCGCCCGCCCGGCCGGAGCCTCCGTCGGGGTGCCGCGGGGAGGGCCGTCCGACGGGCCGGTGGGGCTCGCGGAGGCGGCCTGAGCGCTGCTCAGCAGGGCGGCGAAGGCGGCGATCTCGGCGTGCGTCCGGGTGCCGAGCTTGCGCATGGCCCGGTGCTGGTAGCTGCGCGCGGTGGCCGGGGTGACCCCCAGCGCGGCCGCCGACCGGGTGAGGTCCCGGCCGGCCGCGAGCTGGACCAGGGCCTGGGCTTCACGGGGCGTCAGCTGCCGCAGCAGCCGGAGCGCCTCGTCCTGGCCACCGGCGGGTCCGCCGACCGGTCCGCCGGTCGCTCCGTCCGCCGGTCCGCCGGTCGGCCCGTCGGGCTCGGCGGTCCGTGCCGCCCGGGCGGCGTTGGCGGCCTTCGCGGTCCGGCCGCGACCGGAGCGACTCTCGCCGGGGCGCCCCTGCGGTGCGGGCGGGTCGGCGGAGGCGGCGGGGTGGTCGGCGGCGGGGGCGCCGGCGGGGCGCTCGGCAGTCGGCGGCGTGGTCATCAGACGCTCCGGGCCGGAGCGGGGGCGACGGCATGAGGGCAGGGTCTGAAAATGCGCATAAGCCAATAATCTGGGACACGACGATGGTTTGCCTCTTCACGGAGCATGGCGAGTCGCCTTGGCACCATGAGGCGCATGACGCAGCTGATGGGCCGTCCGATCCTGGAAGTGCCGGGCGAGCTGGGCGCCAGACCCGTTCTGGCCGATCTGCTCACCGGGGTGCGGACGGCGCTGCTCGGCCTGGCGGTAGTGGCCGTACCGGTGCTCGGGCTCTGGGTGGTGACCCCGTACGCGGACGACGGTGCGGCCGGCGCGGTCCGGCTGGCCGGGGTGATCTGGCTGCTCGGGCACGGTGCACCGGTGCTCCGCGGCCCGCTGGACGCCCCGCTGACCGTGACTCCGCTGCTGCTCGGCCTGCTGGCGGTGGGCCAGTTGCACCGTGCGGGTGCGCGGGTGGCGGTCCGGCACCGGTTGCGACCGCGTTGGAGTGGTCCGTTGGCGGTGTGGTCCGGCTACTGCGCGGTCGCCGTGGCGGTGGTCGCTCAGTGTGCGGGCACCGGGCCGTTCCGGGCCCGGGCGCTGCCGGACGTCCTGGTGGTGGCGCTGCTGGCCGCCGTCGCGACGGCGGCCGGTGCCCGGACGGCCCGCCGGGTGCCGGAACGCGGCCGGACGGCGGGTGAGCCCTGGCCGGCGCCCTGGTCCGCCTCCTGGCAGGTGCTCCGACGGCGGGCACTGGACCGGGTGCCCGGGTGGGCCCGCTTCGACGGGGGCGCGGCGGCCGTCCGGACGGCGGCACTGGCCGGCGGGGCGGGGTTGTTGGCGGCGGGCGCGGCGGTGGTCGCGGTGGCGGCGGTGCTGGACGCGGTGACCGGTGCGGGGCACCGCGCGACGGCGCTCGCGCAGGGCCCGGCCGCAGCGGCCGGGCTGCTGCTCCTCAGCGTGGTGCTGCTGCCGAACGCGGTGCTCTGGGGCACGGCCTACGCGTTGGGCCCGGGGTTCGCGGCGGGGACGGGAACGCTGGTGGCACCGGCCGGCACGGTGCTGGGGCCGCTGCCGGAGCTTCCGCTGTTCGCGCTGGTGGCCGAGCCCGGAGCGGGTGGTTGGCGGCTGCTGGCCTGCCTGCTGCCGCCTCTGGCCGGAGTGGTCCCGGCGGTGCTGCTGGGCCGGGCGGCGGCCGGCGGGGCCCGGGTACCGGTCGGCCCCGGCCGGGCGGACCGGTACTCGGACGACCCGGACGGCCTGGACGATCTGGACGGCCGGGATGAGCCGGCCGCCTGGCACCCGGTGGGGACGGTCGGCGCGGTGCTGGCGGCGGCCCTGCTGACCGGTGCGGCCGTGGCGGCGCTCGGCTGGCTCTCCGGCGGGGCGCTGGCCGGCGGCCGGATGGCGGAGCTGGGCCCGGTGCCGTGGCGGACGGGGCTGGCGGCGGCGGGCTGGATCGCCGTGGTCGCCGTCCCGGGCGCCCTGCTGACGCGGGCCCGGGTGCTGGGCGGCGGTCAGGGCAGTGCGGCGGGCGGCTCGCGCACCGGCTACGCACGCCGGGGCGCGCTGCTGCTACGCGCCCGCGCGTACGCGGTGGTGCTGCGGCTGGGCCGGTCTGCCGACCGCATCGAGGCCGACCGCGCCGTGGTCGACCGCGTTGAGGCCGGCCGCGTCGAGGTCGACCGCGTTGCGGCCCGCGGCGCGGCGGGCGCGGACCGCGCGCACTGACCGGCCCCGCCGCTCCCGCTACTCGCGGTTCTTGGTGATGTCCACGTACCACTTCGGCGCGAGCCGCTCGCAGTTGTCCGCACCGGTCGAGGTGAGCGAGTCCCGCACGCAGGTCACGTAGTCGTTGTAGTAGAGGCTGAGGCCGATCACCGAGGAGACGAAGACCACCGTCATCGCGCCGGTGAGCACCCCGGCCAGGGCGGCCGGGGTCAGCGGGTTCGGGGCGGCGGTCTCGCCGGCGACGGCGGCCGGCGAGGCGGCGCCGGGGCCGGTGGCGGCGGCCGGCTTGGGGGCCCGCATCGCGGTGACGCCCCAGACGATGGCCAGCGCGCCGACGAACAGCGCGACGTAGTGCAGCGAGGCGAACGCGCAGACCAGCGCGCCCATGCCGGCCAGCGCGGCGTTGCGGGCCTTGCGCTGCGCCGGGTCGGCCGGGTCGAGCTTGGGCGGCTGCGGGGCGGGCGGGCGGGGGTGCCAGCCGCCGCCCTGGTAGCCGGGGCTCCACGGGTGCGGTGGCGGGACCTGCGGGCGCTCGTCCGGGTTCCCGTCGGCGTCGGGCGCGTCCGGACCCTCGGTGGGTCCGGGGTTGCGCGGCTGCCACGGCTGGTCCGGGGCATCCGCCGGCGGCGGCGCGAAGGGGTTGCGCTCGCCGGTGTTGTCACCGCTGCTCATGGTTCAGCCATTCCTTCTCGGTCGGTGGGGCGGACGCCCGCGCCACCCTATGATCCCGCGGTCGCCCGTGGGGCCGTCGGCGGCCTGTTTTCGGGGCCGATTCCATCGCGCCGGCGAACCCGCGACGGCCCGGCCGCCCCCGTCCGCACCCGGCGGCCCAGCGCCCGCCTCGCGGATGCGCCCCGGTCCGTACCCCGTCCGCATCCCGTCCGCATGCCGTCCGTAGGCGGACGCGGGGCGGACGGCGGGTGAACGGCGCCCCGATGGAGATCCCCGTCTCAACTACGCGCGTAGCGCCGTCAGGGCGTTTCAGGGGCCGTCCGACCAGCCGTTATCGTGGTGACGGTCAGCAGCTCAGATAGGTTCCCCGGGCCCCGCGTCGTGGCGGGTTCCTCCGGTGTTCCTCCTCGCTCGACCTGCCGTTCGTAGTGGCCCCACCGCCGGTGGATGTACCAGCGGGCGGCGCCCGACCTACGGAGAATCGCGCAGTGGCCGCCGCCCCCGCTCAGCTCTTCCCGCCCCGCACACCCGGCCCGGCCCGCCTGGTGGTGCTGGTCTCCGGCTCCGGCACCAACCTGCAGGCGCTGATCGATGCCGCGGCCGACCCGGCCTTCGGCGCGCGGATCGTCGCCGTCGGCGCCGACCGTGACGGCATCGCGGGCCTGGAGCGTGCCGAGCGGGCCGAGCTGCCGGTCTTCGTGCACCGGGTGAAGGACTTCGCCGACCGCGCCGACTGGGACCGCGCGCTGACCGCGTCCGTCGCGGCGTACGAGCCGGACCTCGTGGTCACGGCCGGTTTCATGAAGATCCTCGGATCCGGGTTCGTCTCCGCCTTCGCCGGGCGGATCATCAACACCCACCCCGCTCTGCTGCCCGCCTTCCCCGGTGCCCACGGCGTCACCGACGCGCTCGCCTACGGGGTGAGGGTCACCGGCTGCACCGTCCACCTGGTCGACGCCGGCGTGGACACCGGGCCGATCATCGCGCAGGGCGTCGTCGAGGTCACCGACGCCGACCACGCCGATGGCGGCGAAGCGCTGCACGAGCGCATCAAGACTGTCGAGCGAAAGCTGCTCGTCGACATCGTGGGCCGGCTGGCCCGCGAGGGTCACCGCATCGAGGACCGAAAGGTATGGATTCCGGCATGAGCGCCGCCCCCACCACGCCCGTTGTCTCCGAGAACGTCCGTCCGATCCGCCGCGCGCTGATCAGCGTGTACGACAAGACCGGTCTGGAGGAGCTGGCCCAGGGCCTGCACGCCGCCGGGGTCGTCATCGTCTCCACCGGCTCCACCGCCGGCCGGATCGCCGCCGCGGGCGTCCCGGTGACCGAGGTCTCCGAGCTGACCGGATTCCCCGAGTGCCTCGACGGGCGCGTGAAGACGCTGCACCCCCGCGTGCACGCCGGCGTGCTCGCCGACCTGCGGCTGGAGTCGCACCGCGCGCAGCTGGCCGAGCTGGGCGTCGAGCCCTTCGAGCTGGTCGTGGTGAACCTCTACCCGTTCAAGGCCACCGTCGCCTCCGGCGCCACCCCGGACGAGTGCGTCGAGCAGATCGACATCGGCGGCCCGAGCATGGTCCGCGCCGCGGCCAAGAACCACCCGTCGGTCGCCGTCGTGGTCGACCCGGCCCGCTACGGCGACGTGCTGAAGGCCGTCCAGGAGGGCGGCTTCGACCTGGCCACCCGCAAGCGCCTGGCCGGCGCCGCGTTCGCGCACACCGCCGCGTACGACGTCGCGGTGGCCTCCTGGTTCGAGGCCGGCTACGCGGCCGGCGACGTCGAGGGCTTCCCGCAGTTCCTGGGCGCCACCTACGAGCGCCAGAACGTGCTGCGCTACGGCGAGAACCCGCACCAGGGCGCCGCGCTCTACAGCGACGGCACCGGCGGCCTGGCCGGCGCCGAGCAGCTGCACGGCAAGGAGATGTCGTACAACAACTACGTCGACACCGATGCCGCCCGCCGCGCCGCGTACGACCACGCCGAGCCGGCCGTCGCGATCATCAAGCACGCCAACCCGTGCGGCATCGCCACCGGCGCGGACGTCGCCGAGGCGCACCGCAAGGCGCACGAGTGCGACCCGGTCTCCGCGTACGGCGGCGTGATCGCCGTCAACCGCCCGGTCACCGTCGAGCTGGCCGAGCAGATCGCCCCGATCTTCACCGAGGTCGTCGTCGCCCCGGGCTACGAGGACGGCGCCGTCGAGGTGCTCGCCCGCAAGAAGAACCTGCGGGTGCTGCTCGCTCCCGAGGCACCGGCCAACCGCCAGGAGGTGCGCCCGATCTCCGGCGGTGCGCTGCTCCAGGACGCCGACCGGATCCACGCCGAGGGCGACGACCCGGCGAGCTGGACGCTGGCCACCGGTGAGGCGCTCTCCGAGGCCGAGCTGGCCGAGCTGGCCTTCGCCTGGCGGGCCTGCCGGGCCGTCAAGTCCAACGCGATCCTGCTGGCCAAGGACGGCGCCTCGGTGGGCGTCGGCATGGGCCAGGTCAACCGGGTCGACTCGGCGAAGCTCGCGGTGGAGCGGGCCGGCGACCGGGCCCGGGGCTCGTACGCCGCCTCCGACGCCTTCTTCCCGTTCGCGGACGGTCTGCAGATCCTGCTCGACGGCGGCGTCAAGGCCGTGGTGCAGCCGGGCGGTTCGATCCGGGACGAGGAGGTCGTCGCGGCGGCGGCCCAGGCCGGCGTGACCATGTACTTCACCGGCACCCGCCACTTCTTCCACTGACACCGACACCCGGCTCCGGCTCCGGCTCCGACATTCGGCACCGGAGCCGGTGACCACGCCGGTGAGGTGACGGCATGACGGAGCGGCCCGGTCCCCCCTTCGAGGGACCGGGCCGCTCCGTCATGCCGTCCGGTGCGTTACTTCTTGATCACCAGGGTGCCGGCGGCACGGTCGTGCCAGCCCTGCAGCTTCCCGGAGTTGTCGAAGAACGGGGACAGGTAGACCAGCGCGGCGCCGATGTAGCAGAGGAACGCGCCGACGATCGGGATGATGAAGCGGATGAAGCCGCCGCCCAGACCGGGGACCTGGCCGTTGCTCTCCTTGACGACGCGCAGCCCCAGGGCCAGCTTGCCGAGGGTGGCGCCCGCGAAGGAGACCATCAGCCACTCGTAGAGCAGGTTGAACACCGACAGCACGCCGACCATGATCATCATGGTGACGAAGAAGCCGGCGGCGGCGTCGTTGTTGGCGTTCAGGCAGTCGTAGTACGCGGAGTTGGAGCCACCGTAGGTGTACTTGCTGCTGCAGTCCTGGGTGTCCTTGGCGATGCCGAGCGCACTGGCCAGGCCGAGCGCCATCACCAGGGCGACGACCGCGCCGATCGCGGCGCCGTCGATCAGGCGGGCCAGGAACCGCTGACCCATGGTGGCGATCTTCACCGTGCCCAGCTGGGCGATGTTGATGTAGCCGTTGTTGGCCTGGATGGTGCCCGGCATCGGCGCGTACCCGTACGCCGGCTGCTGCGGCACGCCGTACTGCGGGGCCTGCGGCGGCTGCTGCGGGTAGCCGTACCCGGCGGCCGGCGGGGCCTGCTGCGGGTAGCCGTACCCCTGCGGCGGGGGCTGCTGGCCGTACGGGTTGTTCGGATCGGGCGGGTAACTCATCGATGCCTCCGGGCATGATGTGGGGACATGGGACGGAACAGCGCAGAGCCCGGAACGCACCGGCGGGTCGGGCCACCGGACGGACGGGACGATAGCGGAGCGCGGTGACAACGGGGGCGCGAACGATCCGGCGCCCGCCGGCACGGCTCAGGAACGTGGGTGGCGCCGGTCCGGCGCGAACGGGAGCATCGACGGCTGCGGTCCTGGCAGCACGCGGCCGTGGCGGTCGGGCGGCACGGTGTGGTGTGGTCGGCTCACTCTGTTCTTCCCCCGGGTACGCCCCCGCCTGGGTGTCCGTCGGTCCGTCACCGGGCCGGAGGCGGCAGGGAATGCCCGCTTATCGTCAACCGGACAGCCCGGCGCTGTCCAGCCGCGCCCGCGTGGCGGACCGGACTGTGGCGCAACCGCAACGTGGTCCGAACGATTCCGGACCGGTCCCGGATCCCGGGACCGGTACCACGGGGGCTGGCGCGGTCCGCCTCCGGGATCCGGGAGAATGGGGTCATGACTGCCCAGATTCTCGATGGCAAGGCCACCGCCGCCGCGATCAAGTCCGAACTCGCCGTCCGCGTGGCGGCCCTTCGCGCCAAGGGCGTCACGCCCGGTCTCGGCACTGTCCTGGTCGGCGACGACCCCGGCAGCCGCTGGTACGTGAACGGCAAGCACAAGGACTGCGCCGAGGTCGGCATCGCCTCGATCCAGCGCGAACTTCCCGCCACCGCCACCCAGGAGGACGTCGAGAACGTCGTCCGCGAGCTCAACGCCGACCCGGCCTGCACCGGCTACATCGTCCAGCTCCCGCTGCCCAAGGGCCTCGACCAGAACCCCGTCCTGGAGCTGATGGACCCGGACAAGGACGCCGACGGCCTGCACCCCACCTCGCTCGGCCGCCTCGCGCTGGGCATCGAGGGCCCGCTGCCCTGCACCCCGCTCGGCATCGTCGAGCTGCTGCGCCGCCACGGCGTCGAGATCAACGGCGCCGAGGTCGTCGTGATCGGCCGCGGCGTGACCGTCGGCCGCTCGATCGGCCTGCTGCTCACCCGCCGCAGCGAGAACGCCACCGTGACCCTCTGCCACACCGGCACCCGGGACCTCGCCTACCACCTGCGCAAGGCCGACATCGTGGTGGCCGCCGCCGGAGTGCCGCACCTGGTCAAGCCGGAGGACGTCAAGCCCGGCGCGGCCGTGCTGGACGTCGGTGTCAGCCGCAGCGAGGGCAAGATCGTCGGCGATGTGCACCCGGGCGTGGCCGAGGTGGCCGGCTGGATCTCCCCGAACCCGGGCGGCGTCGGCCCGATGACCCGCGCCATGCTGCTGAACAACATCGTCGAGGCGGCCGAGCGCCGCGCCGGCATCTGAGCACCAGCGATCCGACATCAGAGGGACGGCGAGCTATGAACGGGCGGACCGAGCGAACGGCGGGAAGCCGCGCGCTTCGCGAAGCGGCGGCCGAGCGCGGCGAGGTGGGCGCATGAGCGGCCCACGGCCGGCGCGTTCGCCGCGCAGGCCGGTGAAGACCACCGGGACGCTGCCCCCCGAGGGGTCGGCGGCGGCGCTGGGGCGTGAGCACGCCCTGCCGGTGCGCCAGTGGCCGATAACGCTCGTCCTGCTGGTGGTCGGCGCCGGGCTCGCCGTCACCTGGTTCGCCGACTTCAAGGACGGCTTCAAGTACGGGCTGCTGATCCTGGGCGGCGGCGTCCTGCTCGGCGCGGTGCTGCGGCTGGTCCTGCCCGAGGTCGGCATGCTGGCGGTGCGCAGCCGGTTCACCGACGTGATCGTGCTGACGTTCCTGGGCCTCTCGATCGTGCTGCTGACCCTGGTGGCCCAGCCCAATCCGTGGCTGGAGTTCCCGCTGCTGGACAACGTCGGCCAGCTGATCGGGCGACCGAAGCACTGACCGCCCGAGCCCCGGCCGCCCGAGCCCTGACCGCCGAGCCCCGGCCGCCCGGGCACCGACCGCCGAGCGCCGCCCGTCCGGGTCGTCCGACCGGCCCCCGCCCGCACCGGGCGGGGGCCGTCATCGTCTGTGACCAATCAGCCACTGCCGAACCCGCGGCGTACGCTTCGCTTTGCGATAACCTGACGCCGGTCTCTCGACGTCGAGAGATCATCCTCGGCTCCAGTGCGCCGGTGTGCCTGGGGCACCTGGCGATTTGCTGGAGAAGGTAGAAATGACCCGCACCCCCGTCAACGTCACCATCACCGGAGCGGCCGGCCAGATCGGCTACGCGCTGCTCTTCCGCATCGCCTCGGGCCACCTGCTCGGCGCCGACGTGCCGGTGAACCTGCGCCTCCTGGAGATCCCGCAGGGCCTGAAGGCCGCCGAGGGCACCGCGATGGAGCTTGTCGACTGCGCCTTCCCGCTGCTGCGCGACATCAAGATCACCGACAACGCCAACGAGGCCTTCGACGGCGCCAACGTCGCCCTGCTGGTCGGCGCCCGTCCGCGCACCGCGGGCATGGAGCGCGGCGACCTGCTGCAGGCCAACGGCGGCATCTTCGGTCCGCAGGGCAAGGCCATCAACGACCACGCCGCGGACGACATCAAGGTCCTGGTCGTCGGCAACCCGGCCAACACCAACGCCCTGATCGCCCAGCGCAACGCCCCGGACGTGCCGGCCGAGCGCTTCACCGCGATGACCCGCCTGGACCACAACCGCGCGCTCGGCCAGCTGGCCCTCAAGACCGGCGCCGCCGTGTCGGAGATCAAGAAGGTCACCATCTGGGGCAACCACTCGGCCACCCAGTACCCGGACATCTTCCAGGCCGAGATCGCCGGCAAGCCGGCCTTCGAGGCCGTCGGCGCCGACCAGTCCTGGCTGGAGGGCGACTTCATCCCGACCGTCGCCAAGCGCGGCGCGGCGATCATCGAGGCCCGTGGCGCCTCCTCGGCCGCCTCGGCCGCCAACGCCGCCATCGACCACGTGTACACCTGGGTCAACGGCACCGCCGAGGGCGACTGGACCTCCATGGGCGTCGTCTCCGACGGCTCCTACGGCGTCCCGGCCGGCCTGATCTCCTCCTTCCCGGTCACCACCAAGGACGGCGCGTTCGAGATCGTCCAGGGCCTGGAGATCTCCGACTTCTCCCGCGGCCGCATCGACGCCTCGGTCCAGGAGCTGGTCGAGGAGCGCGACGCGGTCGCCGGGCTCGGCCTCATCTGAGTCGTCCGGGCCCGGCATCCGGGCCCGATCCCGGCACGACCTTCGACGGCCCGCCGCCTCCTTCACCGGAGGCGGCGGGCCGTCGCCCTACACTGACCCGCTGTGAACGAAACCCTGGAGGACGCGGCCCTCGTCCTCGTCTTCATCATGTTGGGTGGCCTGTTCAACGTCGCCGAGATCTCGCTGATCTCGCTGCGCGAGGGCCAGATCAGGTCGCTGGAGGCGCGCGGTACCCGGCGCGCGGCACGGGCCGCACACCTGGCCGCCGACCCGAACCGCTTCCTGGCCGCCGTGCAGGTCGGGGTGACCTGCATGGGCTTCCTCTCCGCCGCCTTCGGCGCGGACACCCTGGCCGGCAAGGTGGCGCCGCTGTTCGTCGGGGCCGGCCTCTCCGAGGGCGTCGCCGACGCGCTCGCCCTGGTCGGCCTCACCCTGCTGATCAGCTACGCCTCGCTGGTGCTCGGCGAGCTCACCCCCAAGCGGATCGGCCTCCAGCGCGCCGACTCCATCGCCGTCCTCGCCGCCCCGGTGGTCGACGTGATGTCGGTGGCGCTGCGGCCGGTGATCTGGCTGCTCGGCCACTCCACCAACCTGATGGTCCGCCTGCTCGGCGGCGACCCGGCGGCCGGGCGCGGGTCGATGAGCTCCGAGGAGCTCCGCGGACTGGTCGCGACCAACACCGAACTCGGCAGTGACGAGCGGGCGTTGATCGCGGACGTGTTCGCCGCCGGGGAGCGCCAGCTGCGCGAGGTGATGGTCCCGCGCACCGAGGTGACCTTCCTCGACGCCGAACGCCCGCTCGCCGAGGTCCGCGAGCAGGCGGACTCCTCGCCGCACTCGCGCTACCCGGTGGTCGAGGGCAGCTACGACGCGGTCACCGGCTTCGTCCACGTCCGCGACCTGTACGGCGTCCGCGGCGAGCAGGCGGTGAAGGTGCGCGACCTGGCCCGCCCGATCAAGCTGCTGCCCGCCACCCTGCGGGTGCTGGCGGCGATGGGCGAGATGCGCCGCGAGGGCCACCACCTGGCCATCGTGGTGGACGAGTACGGCGGCACCGCCGGCATCGTCACCCTGGAGGACCTGGTCGAGGAGGTGATCGGCGAGATCCGCGACGAGTACGACACCCAGGAGCCGAGCACCACCCGCCGGCTGGCCGGCGGCGGCATGGAGCTGGACGGCCTGCTGAACCTCGGCGACTTCACCGAGGAGACCGGCGTCACCCTGCCGGAGGGTCCCTACGAGACGGTGGCCGGCTGTCTGGTGGCGGCTCTCGGCCGGCTGCCCGTCGACGGTGACCAGGTCAGGATCCCGATCGGGGCCGAGGAGGTGCGGCTGACGGTGACGAAGCTGGAGGGCCGGCGGATCGCCCGGGTCGGGGTGAGTGCGGTCACACTGGCGGAACCTCCGGGGGAAGAGGTTTCCTGACCGGTCGGTGGAACTGGAACAATGGCCCGCATGGTCAACGCAGCGGTCACTGGTCCGGTCAAGGACCGTCCCCGGGTGCTCTCCGGCATCCAGCCCACCTCCGGCTCGTTCCACCTCGGCAACTACCTCGGTGCCGTCCGCCAGTGGGTCGATCTCCAGGAGGCCAACGACGCCTTCTACATGGTGGTCGACCTGCACGCGATCACCGTGGAGCAGGATCCGGCGACGCTGCGCCAGAACACCCGGATCTCCGCCGCCCAGCTGCTCGGTGCGGGCCTGGACCCGGAGCGCTGCACCCTGTTCATCCAGTCCCACGTGCCCGAGCACGCGCAGCTCGGCTGGGTGATGAACTGCCTCACCGGCTTCGGCGAGGCCTCCCGGATGACCCAGTTCAAGGACAAGTCCGCCAAGCAGGGCGCCGCGAGCACCTCCGTCGGCCTGTTCACCTACCCGATCCTGCAGATCGCCGACATCCTGCTCTACCAGGCGGACGCGGTGCCGGTCGGCGAGGACCAGCGCCAGCACGTGGAGCTCACCCGGGATCTCGCGGAGCGCTTCAACACCCGCTACAGCCCGACCTTCACGGTGCCGAAGCCGTACATCCTGAAGGAGACGGCGAAGATCCAGGACCTCCAGGACCCGGCCGTCAAGATGAGCAAGTCGGCCTCCTCGGCCAAGGGCCTGGTCAGCCTGCTGGACGAGCCGAAGGTCAGCGCCAAGAAGTTCAAGAGCGCCGTCACCGACACCGGCACCGTCGTCTCCTACGACGAGGAGGAGAAGGCCGGCGTCTCCAACCTGCTGCGCATCCACTCCGCGCTCAGCGGCCAGTCGGTCGAGCAGCTGGTCGCGCACTTCGAGGGCCGGATGTACGGCGCCCTGAAGACCGAGCTGGCCGAGCTGTTCACCGAGTGGGTGACGCCCTTCCAGGAGCGCACCCGCAGCTTCCTGGACGACCCGGCCGAGCTGGACCGGGTGCTGGCGATCGGCGCGGAGAAGGCCCGCGCGGTGGCGTCGCAGACGCTGGAGACGGTGTACGACCGGATCGGCTTCCTCCAGGCCGCCAAGCGGTGACGCCGCCGACGAGCCTGCCCGATGGTGGCGGCAGCGACTCGCCCTTCGCCTCCGAGCGCTTCGACCCGGCGCGCTCCTCGGCCCTGGGCGGGGAGGTCGTCACCATCGGCGTGTCCGTGAGCGTCCCGGATCCGTACGGCTCGGCGATCCAGGACGCGCGGGCCGGGTTCGGCGATCCGCTGGCCCGGTCGATACCCACGCACGTGACCCTGCTGCCGCCGACCGAGGTGGCGGCGGCCGAACTGCCGAAGATCGAGGAGCACCTGGCGGCGGTGGCCCGGACGCACCGGCCGTTCCGGATGCTGCTGCGCGGCAGCGGTACGTTCCGCCCGGTCTCGCCGGTGGTCTTCGTCCGGGTCGAGGAGGGCGCCCAGGAGTGCCGGCTGCTGGAGGCGGACATCCGCTCCGGCCCGCTGGCCCGGGAGCTGGCCTTCCCGTACCACCCGCACGTCACGGTGGCCCACGGCCTGTCCGAGGACGCGCTCGACCAGGCGTACGAGCGGTCCCGCGGCTTCCGGGCGGCCTTCGCGGTGCCGGGCTTCGGCCTCTCCCGGTTCGACGCCGACGAGGTCTGGCGCCCCTGGCGCTCCTACGACTTCGCCTGACCCGCGCGCCGCGGCCGGACCGCCCCGGGCCCGGACCGCCGCACGGCCCGTACCCACCGCACTGCCCGTACCGCCGCGCGGACAGGACCGCCGCGCGGACAGGACCGCCGCACGGCCCCTACCGCCACCGGGTCAGGACGTCCCCCGGGTGCCCGCCAGGCCGAGGTCGAGCATCCGGTCGACCACCCGGCGGGCGGCTCCGCCGTCCTCCAGCCCGCAGTGCGTCGCGCGGAAGGCGCGGTATCGCTCCCGATGGCCGGCCGGCGGCCCGGAGCCGTCGTCGGCGAGCCCGCGCAGCGCGTCGAGCAGTGCGGCCGAGGTGCGGACGAGCGGGCCGGGGGCCTGCGCCTCGAAGTCGAAGGAGAAGCCGCGCAGCGTGTCGCGGTAGTGCTCCAGGTCGTAGGTGAAGAAGAGCACCGGGCGGCCGGTGATCGCGAAGTCGAACATGATCGACGAGTAGTCGGTGACCAACACGTCCGCGATCAGCAGCAGTTCCTGCACGTCGGGGTAGTCCCCGCAGTCGAAGACGAAGCCGTCCCCGGTGCCCGGCAGCGGCTCGCGGACGTGCGCGTGCGGGCGGATCAGCAGGACGTGGTCGCGGCCGAGGGACCGCCGGGCGTGCGCGAGGTCGATCCGCAGGTCGAGCCGGAACCCGTCGCCGTCGTCGCGTCGCTGGTCCTCGCGCCAGGTCGGGGCGTAGAGCACGACGCGCCGGCCGTCGGGGATGCCGAGCCGGCGGCGGACGGCCGCGGCCCGCCCGGTGTCCGGCCGGGCCAGCACGTCGTTGCGCGGGTAGCCGGACTCCAGGATCTCGCCGCGGTAGCGGAACGCCCGGCGCAGGATCGGGGTGGCGAACGGGCTGGGGGAGAGCAGCAGGCTCCACTGCGGGGTCTCCCGGTCGAGTGCCTCCAGGTAGCCGTGGTCGGCGAGCCAGGGGTTCTCGACGTCGTGCGCGATCCGCTTGAGCAGCGAGCCGTGCCAGGTCTGGACGACCACCTGGCCGTCCCGGCGGGCCAGGAAGTCGGGGAAGTGCGTGTTGCCGACCAGGTAGCGACTGGTGGCCAGCGCGCGGTACCACTCGGGGCTCCAGACCCGCACCGCGCGGACGCCGGGGGGCAGCTCGGCCTGGGCGTCGTCGACCGCCCAGAGGTGCTCCAACGGCTCGCCGCGCCGGGCGAGTTCGGCGTGCAGGGCGCGCGGTGAGTCGGCGTACCCGCGGCCGCCGAACACGTCGTACAGCACGGCCTCGCGCAGCGGCTCCCGGCGGGCGGCCGGGTACGCGCCGGCGCGCTGGCGGGCCTGCGTCCAGGCGCTGCGCTCGGCGGGGGAGAGGACGGGGGTGGAGTCCACCAGCAGGGTGTCGTGCCAGCGCCGTTGGAGCAGGATGCGCTTTCCGCCGGCCCCGGTGGCGGCGGGCAGCGCGCGGAGCGCCGCGGGGGCGGCGATCAGCGGTCGCGGCGGTCCGGACCGGCCGGCCGGGTGCAGCGAGGCCTCCCAGACGCCCTTGCGCAGGGGCAGGGCGGTGCCGTCGGAGCCGGTGCGGGTGGCGGGCAGCCGGACCAGGAAGCGGCCGTCCGCACCGCGGTCGACCGGGTGGCGGACCTCGCCGGCGGTCCCGGTGTGCCGCAGGACGAGTTCGAGCGGACCGCGGCCCGGGCAGTGCCCGGTGAGTTCGAAGCCGCCGGCCCGGACGGCGATCCGCTCGACGTAGCCGGCGGCGGGTTGGACGCAGAGCTGGAGCCGGCCGTCGGCCAGGTGCTTCAGGTAGAGCACCCGGTCCGGGGCGCCGGGCAGGGCGTGCTGGCCGGCCACCGGGCCGCGCCGCTCGTCCAGGGCGAGCTGCTCGGTGGAGCCGTCCGGGCGCAGCAGTTCGGCCTCCCAGTGCTCCAGGTGGCCGGTGCCGCGCCCGTCGGCGGTGAACGGCCGGTACGGCAGGAGGACGGCGAAGGTGTTTCCGGTCCGGGCGACCGGCCGCAGCAGGACGGCGTCGCTCTCCCGGTGGCGCAGCCGCAGCGCGGTGCCGGGCGGGCAGTGCTCGGCGGTGCCGCGCAGGTCGAGGCCGTCCGCGGCGGGGGCGGCGTGGGTGAGCCGGACGCCGGGGCGTTCGAGCCGCAGCCGCAGCCGGCCGTCGGTGAAGTGCGGTTGGAGGCGGACGTCGTGGTCGACCCAGCGGGCCGGCGGGTACTCGCCTGAGCCGCACCAGTGCGGGGCGAGGGTGCCGTACTGGCGGCGCAGCCGGGTGGGCCGGGGGCGGGTGAAGAGGGTCGCCCCGATCTGCCAGTCGCCGAGCAGCCACTGTTCGCCGCGCCGGAGCCGGCGCGGTTCGACCAGGGCGGTGAAGCCGGACCAGTCGTGGTTGTGGTCGGGCTGGGCGCTGTCGTCGGTCACCTCGGGCAGCCGGCGTGGCCGGGAGCGCAGATGGACGGGTGGTTCGTCGTCCTCGCGGAGCAGGGTCAGCCAGGTCCAGGCGGAACCGGGGCGGGCGGTGTCCAGGTCGTCGGGGCGGGCGAAACCGGTGAGTTCGAGGCCGCGGCCCGTCCAGCGGGCGCGCAGCAGGCCGAAGGCGACGCCCTCGTCGGGGGACGGTAGGTGGTCGTGCGTGTCGGGGGCGGTGTGCGGGAGGACGAACCGCGTGAGGACTGGCATGGGGGTGGCCCTTCGGAACGGGATCCCGATCCATGGCGGTGGTCCGGGGGCCCTTCGTGCCGAGGGAAAGCGGACGGGGGGCCGATTCGATATCGAATACCGAAATGACGCCCGGGGTCAACTGAACCTCCTGGTGGAATGGATTGGAAATTCGTTTGCGAAACACGTGTTCGACTGCAATATTCACGTAAAGGACAGGTGCTTCTCGGGGAACTCCCGGAAAACGCGAAGGCGCCCGACGCGGAATTCGCGTCGGGCGCCTTCGGGCGGTACCGGTTACTGCTGGCGGAGCATCCCGTCCACCACGCGCGCCGAGGCCTGGCCGTCGTCCAGGTCGCAGTACGCCTCGCGGAACGCGGCGTACTTCTCGGCGTACTCGCCGCTCAGCTCGTCCACCCGGCCCAGGGCGGTGACCAGCTCCTCGGAGGTGGCCAGCAGCGGGCCGGGCACCTCCGCCTCGTAGTCGAGGCTGAAGCCGCGCAGGTTGTCGCGGTAGTGCTCCAGGTCGTGCGTGAAGAACAGCACGGGCTTGCCGGTCGCGGCGAAGTCGAACAGGGTCGCCGAGTAGTCGGTGACCAGGACGTCCGCGATCAGCAGCAGCTCTGCCATGTCGGGGTAGCTGCCGACGTCCCAGACGTAGCCGTTGCCGGCGCCGGGGATCTGGCCGCACATCACGCTGTGCCGGCGGACCAGCAGCACCTGGTCGTCGCCGAGCGCCGCCCTGGCCGCCTCCAGGTCGATCCGCAGGTCGATCTGGTAGCCGCCGTTCGGCCGGCGGCGGTCCTCACGGAAGGTCGGCGCGTAGAGCACGACCTTCTTGCCCTCGGGCAGGCCGAGCCGCTCGCGGACCTGCTCGGCGGTCTTCTCCCGGTCGGGGGCGAACAGCAGGTCGTTGCGCGGCGCGCCGCTCTCCAGGATCTCGCCCTTGAAGTCGAACGCGCGGCGCAGCACCGGTGCCGACCAGCTGTTGCCGGCCACCAGCATGCTCCAGTTCGGGACCTCCTTGGCGACGCCCTTCAGGTAGTTGGCGTCGGTGAACCAGACCTTCTCGTAGTCGTACCCGATCTGCTTCAGCGGGGTGCCGTGCCAGGTCTGCACGACCACCTGGCCGGGACGGCGGACGAAGAAGTCCGGCAGGTGCGCGCTGGTGACGATGTACTTGGCGGTGGCCAGGGTCTCGAACCACTCGGGGCTCCAGAGCCGGATCGCGCCCGCCGTCTGCGGCAGTTCGGCCTGCAGGTCGTCGCTGCCCCACAGGTGCTCCAGCGGCAGGCCGCGGCGGACCAGCTCCTCGTGGATCGCCCGCGGCGAGTCCGCGTAGAGGCCGCCGAGCGCGACGTTGTAGAGCACGGTGTCGCGCAGCGGGAGCCGGCGGGCCGACGGGTAGTCGACGGTGCGCAGCTGGCGCTGGCGGTAGCCGCTGCGCTCCTCGGGCAGCAGCGCGGAGTGCGACTCCAGCGAGAGGCCGTCGTAGTGGCGGCGCTCCAGCACGATCCGCTTGCCGCGCGACTCCACCTCCAGCGGCAGGGCGCCGAAGCACCCCGGCGCGATCAGCGCGTACCGGGTCGCGAGCGTGTCGACCGGCTCGCCGAGCGGGCGGAAGAAGACGTCCCAGGTGCCCTGCGCGAGCGGCACCCGGCCGGCGAAGGAGGCCGTCGGCACCGCCGGCAGCGCGGCCCGGAACCCGCCGTCCGCGATCTCCACGGGGTAGACGTGCTCCTCCTCGCGCCAGTTGTGCCGCACGACCAGCTCCCAGCGGTGCGTGCCGGCCAGCGGGAAGGTGCCGGCGAGCAGGAAGCCGTCCGCGCCGCGCGAGGTGACCTCGGTGACCACCGGCTGCAGCAGCTGGTCGGAGAGCTGGAGGTAGCCGCTGGGGGAGGGCTTCGAGTACAGCGCGCGGCGCTCGTCGACCGGGGCGTCCGGGTTCAGCGCCAGGTGCAGCTGCTCGGGCGCGTTGCGGTCGTCCCAGGCCACCGGCACGGTGCTGCCGTCGGCGAGCAGTATGGCGGTGTCCCAGCGGTCCCGGGCCCGCTCCGGGGCGATCGGGTCGAGCTCGGCCCAGGCCTCGCGGACGGCGGTCAGCTCGTCGATCGGGCAGTCCACGGTGAACGGCTGGAGCGTGCCGACCGGGGCGGTGAGCTCTAGCGGGTAGACCACCTCGCGGTCCGACTCGACGTGGGTCAGCCGGAAGCGGGCCCCGGCGAGGTTCGGGCCGGAGCGGGCCGCACCGGAGATCTCCAGCCGGCCGTCCCGCACGGCCAGCCCGGTCACCCTGGTCCGGACCGTCTCCACCCGCAGGTAGACGCTGCCCTCGCGGACCCACGGCACGATCCGGACGTCCGGCTCGACCCAGTGCGCGGGGAGGTACTGGGCGGTGTCGCTCCAGCCCGCCCAGATCCGGCCCTTGTAGACCCCGCCCTTGCCGGCGCCGGCCACCAGGACGCGCCAGTTGCCGTCCTTCCACTGGCCCCGGTGCTTGAGCCGCTTGGGGTCGATGGCGGCGGTGAAGCCGGCCCAGTCGCAGTGGTAGAGGTCGTGGTGGCAGGTGGCGGTGGCCTCCGGGCTGTACTGCGTCTTGGTCGGCACGGCCAGCACGCGGCGGCCCTTGGCCTCGCGCAGCACCAGCACCCGGACCATGTCGTGCCGGTTCTCGGCGCCCAGCTGCTCCGGGTACGCGTGGCCGGTCAGGTGGAGCTTGCCGCCCTCCCAGGCCGACTCGTACAGCCGGCTGCGGATCACCAGCGAGTTGTCGAGCTTGAGGATGCCGGCCGGCACGCTCTTGCGCCCGCCGCGCAGGAACGGGTAGTCGGCGTACGGGCGCAGCAGGCCGCGGGCGGCGACGCCGCCGTTGCTCTCGCCCTCGTACTTGATCTGCTCGACGAACTCGTCGATCCGGCCCGCCAGGGTCAGGTGGTACTTCAGCCGCAGCGGCGCGCGCAGCTTGCGGACCTGCTCGGGGCCGATCGCCCGGAGCAGCCGGCTGACGTTCTTCTGGTAGGCGTCCCGGTACTCCTTGTCGCCGTCCACGACGGACCAGAAGAACATCGGGATCTCCTCGACGAGGGTGTTCTCGTCGTAGGAGTGCAGGTACTCGGCGAAGCGCGGGTCGGTCTGCTTCTTCAGCCAGGTGCGGACCAGCTCCACCGAGGTGACGCGGTCGATCAGGCCCTTGGGGTTGGTCCGCATCTGCGTGATCGACATCTCGCCGACCTCGCGCTCGCGCCAGTGGTAGATCGGCTCGGAGAGCACGTCCACGCTCTTGGCGAGGTAGTGGTGCGGCACGCTGACCGGGGCGTCCTCGTACAGGATGCCCTCGGGGTAGAGGATGCCGGCCGCGTCGAAGAAGGAGCGCCGGTACACCTTGTTCCACGCCGTGCGGTCGGTGACCAGCGCGGGGATCTCGGTGATGTGGGTCTTGAGCTTGGTCTCCTTGAACGGCCGCGAGTGCCCGCCGGACTGGTAGTAGCCCACCGCGCGGAACCGCAGCACGTTGCCGGTGGCGAAGTCCGAGCCGGTCTCGTCGAGCGTGTTGATCATCAGCTCGTAGGCGCTCGGCGGCATCGAGTCGTCGGAGTCGACGAAGCAGAGGAACTCGGCGTCCGGGTCGATGTGGCGGATGCCGGTGTTGCGGGCCGCGCCGAGGCCCTTGTTCACCTGGCGGACCAGCCGGAACCGGGAGTCCTTGGCGGCGTACGCCTCGGCGAGTGCCGCGCTGCCGTCCTTCGAACCGTCGTCGACCATGACGCACTCGAAGTCCGTGAAGGTCTGGGCGGCGATCGAGTCGAGGCATTCCACGAGGTAACGCTCGACGTTGTAGATCGGAACGACGATGGAGAGGCGGGGAGCCATCGGCTACGCAGGCCTTTCTTGGGAAGGAGCGTGGCAGCCCGGTGGGGGTCTGGCCGCACTTTGAACCGGTGCGTACGTGCCCGACGATCCTACCGTCCGGCCCCGGCGGGTCTCCGGGGTCCCGGGACCGCAGCGCCCGCCCGGGCGCGGTGGGTCCGGCCGAGCGCGGGCCACTACTCTGTGCCCATGCCCCGCTTCAGCGTCATCGTCCCCGTCCACAAGGTCGAGGAGTACCTCCCCGAGTGCCTCGACTCGGTGCTCGGCCAGGGCGGTTCGGACTTCGAACTGATCGCGGTGGACGACCGCTCCCCGGACGGCTGCGGCGCGATCCTCGACGAGGCGGCCGCCAGCGACCCGCGGGTACGGGTGCTGCACCTGGCGGAGAACGTCGGCCTCGGCCGGGCCCGCAACGCTGGCCTGGAGGTCGCCACCGGCGACTACGTGATCTTCCTGGACAGTGACGACACGCTGACCCCCGGCCTGCTCAAGGCCGTCGACGACCGGCTGGCGACCGGCGGCGACCCGGACGTCCTGGTCTACGACTACGCCCGCACCTACGCCGACGGCCGGATCACCCGGGCCGCCTCGGCGCACGTCTTCGGCGCCGACTCCCCGGACGTCTTCGACCTCGACCGCCGCCCCGACCTGCTGGACCTGCTGCAGGTGGTCTGGAACAAGGCCTACCGCCGCGGCTTCATCGCCGAGCAGGGCCTCACCTTCCCCGCGGGCTACTACGAGGACACCCCCTGGACCTACCCGGCGCTGCTCGCCGCGGCGAGCATCACCCTGCTCGACCAGGTCGGCGTGCACTACCGCCAGCGCCAGGAGGGCGGCAACATCCTCGCCACCGCCTCGCGCAAGCACTTCGACGTCTTCGCCCAGTACGACCTGGTCTTCGCCTTCCTGGACGGCCGCCCCGACCTCGACCGCTGGCGCCCGGTGGTCTACGGCCGGATGCTGCACCACCTCAACACCGTGGTCTCCAAGCCCGGCCGGGTCCCGCCCGCCGCCCGCCGCGAGTACTTCCGCCGGGCTGCCGAACACTGCGCCCGGCTGCGCCCGGCCGGCTACACGCCGCCCGCCGGGGCGGCGGGCGTGCGCACCGAGCTGCTCAGCCACGGCCGCTACGGCGCCTACCGGACCGTCCGCGTGCTGGCCCGGGCCCGCCGGCTGCTGAAGCGCTGACCCGCCGACAGGGCCCGCCCCCGCCGGCCCCGACGGCCTCCACGGCCCTTGCCGCCCGCCGAGCCTGACGGCCGTTCGGGCGAACGGCCGGTATAACCGGACGGGTGGACTTCCTCACCCGCCTTCCGGTCGTCGGCCCGCTCGTGGCGTGGGTCCTGCGCAGCCGCCCGTACCGCGTCTACGAGCACTTCACCGCCGCGCGCGGCAACCGGCTGGCCGGCGCGATCACCTTCTTCGGCTTCCTGGCACTCTTCCCGCTGCTCACCGTGGCACTGGCGATCGCGGTCGCGACGCTGACCGACTCCCGGGTGGACGAGCTCCAGAAGCGCATCTCCGACCAGCTGCCGGGGATCTCGGACGCGCTCAACCTGCCCTCACTGGTGGCCAACGCCGGCGCCGTCGGTCTGGTGAGCGGCCTGCTGCTGCTGATCTCCGGCCTCGGCTGGGTGGACACCATGCGCACCGCGATCCGGGACGTCTGGCAGCTGCCCGACGAGGAGGGCAACCCGGTCCTGCGCAGGGTCTGGGACTGCGTGGTGCTGGGCGGCCTCGGCCTGGTCTCGCTGTTCTCCCTGGCGGCCTCGGCCGCCGGGACGACGCTGGCCGGCCGGATCGCCGGCTGGATCGGCCTGGGGACGGGCGGGGCCGGCGGTTACCTGCTGACCGGCGTCGGCCTGCTGATCGCGGTCGCCTCCGACATGGTGCTCTTCGCCTACCTGCTGGCGCCGTTCCCCCGGATCGGCGGCCAGCGACGGCGGGACCTGCTGCGGGGCGCGCTGATCGGCGGGGCCGGCTTCGAGCTGCTGAAGATCCTGCTCGCGTCCTACCTCGGCTCGGTCGCCGGGAAGAGCATCTACGGGGCCTTCGGTGTCCCGGTGGCGCTGCTGCTCTGGATCAACTTCGTCTCCCGGCTGCTGATGTACTGCGTCGCCTGGACGGCGACGGCCGACCCGGCCGCCGCCCGGGACCGGGCCCGCGAGCGGGCCGCGGCCATGGTGGAGGCGGCGGACGAGGCCGAGGCGGCGGAGGCGGCGGAGCGCGTCGGCGCCGCGGGCGGCGAAGGCGGCGACGGGGACGGCAAGGCCGGCAAAGGCGACAACGGCGGCGAGGACCGCGGGCCGGAGGCCCGGCCCCAGGAGTGAGGCCGGGCGGGGCGGTGCCGGTTCAGGAGGGCCGGCGCCGCCGCAGCAGGAGCAGCGCACCGGCGCCGCCCACCGCGAGGGCGAGCCCGGTCCCCACCCAGCCGACCGGGCCGAGCCCCGGGCCCCCGTCGCCCCCGTCGCCGCCCGGAGCGGCCTGGGCGGACGCCGTGGCGGCGGGCGACGGGTGCGGCGGCGGCGCGGGCACGCCGGCGGTGCCGCCCGCCTGCCCGGTCGGCGTCGGCTCACCGGCCGGTGCCTCGTCCACCAGCCGGCCGACCGGCGTGACCTTGTCGGCCGCCGCGAACCCCCAGTCCAGCAGCGCCGCCGTCTCGTCGTAGACCTTCTGGTACGTCGACGGGTGCATCACCGTCACCAGCAGGGTGCGGCCGTTCCGTTCGGCGGCGCCGACGAAGGTCGACCCGGCCTCGGTGGTGAAACCGTTCTTCACGCCGATCAGGCCCGGGTACTTGCCGAGCAGCCGGTCGGTGTTGGCGATCCCGAAGCTGCCCCGCTGGCCGGTGTTCTTGTCCACCGCGCCGGGGAACACGGCGTCCCGGGTGGCGCAGTACATCCGGAAGTCGGGATTGCGCAGCCCGGCCCGGGCGAACAGGGTCAGGTCGTAGGCCGAGGAGAGCTGGCCGTCCATGTCGTAGCCGTCCGGGGAGACCACCGTGGTGTCCCGGGCCTGCAGCGCGTTCGCGCGGGCCTGCATCTCGGTGACGGTCTGCTGGATCCCGCCGTTCATGTGCGACAGGACGTGCACCGCGTCGTTGCCGGAGCTGAGGAACACCCCGCGCCAGAGGTCCTCGACCTTGTAGTCCAGGTCCTCCTTGATGCCGACCAGGCTGCTGCCGGCACCGATCCCCTGGATCTCGGCGTCCGCGACCCGGTGCACCAGGTTGCGGTCGAACTTGGGCAGCACGGTGTCCGCGAAGAGGATCTTCAGGGTGCTGGCCGGCGCGAGCCGGCGGTGCGGACTGTTGGCCGCCAGCACCTCCCCGGACGCCGCGTCGGCGACTATCCAGGACTGCCCGGTGAGATCTCCCGGCAGGGCCGGCGCACCGGCCAGCGGGGCGACCTGGACACCGGAGAGCCCCAGCCGCTCGCCGCCGATCGCGGCCGGCGGGGGAGGCGGCTCGTGCGGGGCCGCGACGGCCGCCGGGGCGGCGAGCAGGACGGGGAGCGCCGCGGTGTACGCGGCGAGCAGGTGTGCGAGCTTACGGCGTGTGGGCACCAGCAGACCGTACCCAGTCCGGGGGCCTGCCGTCCGGCCCGCCGGGTCCGTCCTCCGCAGGAGGGGGCCGCCGTACGCCGAACGGACGCCCGCGCATACTGGAGCCGCACACCATCTTCACGTCAGCCGCCGAGGACCGTCCATGAAGCTCAGCCGCCGCACCTCCTGGTTCCTGACCGCCTTCGGCGTCTGGTCCATGATCATCTGGATCACCTTCGTCAAGAACCTCTGGAAGGACTCGGGCGGCCAGGCCTTCACCGACGGCGACCACTCGCAGCCGACCGCCTTCTTCTGGATCCACCTGCTGCTCGCCGTGACCTCCTTCGTCCTCGGCGTCGCCGTCGGCGCGGTGGGCGTCCGCGGCCTGCGCGCGACCCGGCGCGAGCCGGTCGCCGACTGACCGTTCGTTCCCGTCGCCGAACGGCAGACGACGCAGGCCCCGCCCGGTCCGAGGATCCTCGGACCGGGCGGGGCCCGCGTCGTGCGGGGCAGGGCTCAGAAGCGACGGGTGACCAGCGCCCGCTTCACTTCCTGGATCGCCTTGGTGACCTCGATGCCACGCGGGCAGGCCTCCGAGCAGTTGAAGGTGGTCCGGCAGCGCCAGACGCCCTCACGGTCGTTAAGGATCTCCAGCCGCTGCTCCGCACCCTCGTCGCGCGAGTCGAAGATGAAGCGGTGCGCGTTGACGATCGCGGCCGGGCCGAAGTACTGGCCGTCGTTCCAGAAGACCGGGCAGGACGACGTGCACGCGGCGCACAGGATGCACTTGGTGGTGTCGTCGAACCGCTCGCGGTCCTCGGCGGACTGCAGGCGCTCGCGGGTCGGGTCGTTCCCCTTGGTGATGAGGAACGGCATGACGTCCTTGTACGCCTGGAAGAACGGGTCCATGTCCACGACCAGGTCCTTGAGGACCGTGAGGCCCTTGATGGCCTCGATCGTGATCGGCTTCTCCGGGTTGACGTCCTTGATCAGGGTCTTGCACGCCAGCCGGTTGCGGCCGTTGATCCGCATCGCGTCGGAGCCGCAGATGCCGTGCGCGCAGGAACGGCGGTAGGTGAGGGTGCCGTCCTGCTCCCACTTGATCTTGTTGAGCGCGTCCAGGACGCGCTCCTTCGGGTCCAGGGTCAGCTGGTAGTCGACCCACACCGGGTCCGGGTGCTCCTCCGGGTTGAACCGGCGGATCCGGAAAGTGACGGTGATCAGCTCGATGCCGCCCGCCTCGGCCGCGTCCAGAGCGGCCGAGTGCTTCTCCACGGTAGGAGTGCTCATCAGTACTTACGCTCCATCGGCTGGTAGCGGGTCGTGACGACCGGCTTGTAGTCGAGGCGGATGGAGGTGGTGCCGTCCTCGGCAACCTCCTGGTACGCCATGGTGTGCTGCATGAACTTCACGTCGTCACGGGTCGGGAAGTCCTCGCGGTAGTGACCGCCGCGCGACTCCTCACGGGCGAGCGCGGAGACGGCCAGCACCTCGGCCAGGTCGAGCAGGTTGCCCAGCTCGACGGCCTCCAGGAGGTCCGTGTTGTAACGGTAGCCCTTGTCCTGGATGGCGACGTTCTTGTAGCGCTCGCGCAGGGCGGCGATGTCCTCGACCGCCTGCTTCAGGGTCGCGCCGGTGCGGTAGACCATGGCGTTGGTGTCCATGGTCTCCTGCAGCTCCTTGCGGATCTGCGCCACGGACTCGGTGCCGGTGGACTCGCGCAGGCCGTCGACCAGCGCCTGCACCTTCTCGGCCGGGTTCTCGGGCAGCTCGGTGTAGTCCACCGTCTGCGCGTAGTCGGCGGCGGCGATGCCCGCGCGCTTGCCGAACACGTTGATGTCCAGCAGCGAGTTGGTGCCCAGGCGGTTGGCGCCGTGCACCGAGACGCAGGCGACCTCGCCGGCCGCGTACAGGCCCGGGACGACGTCCGTGTTGTTGCGCAGGACCTCACCCTCGACGTTGGTCGGGATGCCGCCCATGGCGTAGTGCGCGGTGGGCTGGATCGGGATCGGGTCCGTGTAGGGCTCGATGCCGAGGTAGGTGCGCGCGAACTCGGTGATGTCCGGGAGCTTGGCGTCCAGCTGCTCCGGCGGCAGGTGGGTGAGGTCCAGGTAGACGTGGTCGCCGTCCGGACCGCAGCCGCGGCCTTCGCGGATCTCGGTGTAGATCGCGCGGGAGCAGACGTCACGGGACGCGAGGTCCTTCATGACGGGGGCGTAGCGCTCCATGAAGCGCTCGCCGTCCTTGTTGCGCAGGATGCCGCCCTCGCCGCGGGCGCCCTCGGTGAGCAGGATGCCCATGCGCCAGATGCCCGTCGGGTGGAACTGGAAGAACTCCATGTCCTCCAGCGGCAGGCCGCGGCGGTACACCAGGGCCTGGCCGTCACCGGTGAGGGTGTGGGCGTTGGAGGAGACCTTGAAGAACTTGCCGGTGCCGCCGGAGGCGAACACGACCGACTTGGCCTGGAAGACGTGGATCTCGCCGGTGGCCAGCTCGTACGCGACGACGCCGGCCGTCTTGCCCTCGTTGATCAGCAGGTCGAGGACGTAGTACTCGTTGAAGAACTCGACCCCGTGCTTGACGCAGTTCTGGAACAGCGTCTGGAGGATCATGTGACCGGTGCGGTCCGCGGCGTAGCAGGACCGGCGGACCGGGGCCTCGCCGTGGTTGCGGGAGTGACCGCCGAAGCGGCGCTGGTCGATCCGGCCCTGCTCGGTGCGGGAGAAGGGCAGACCCATCTTCTCCAGGTCGAGGACGGCGTCGATGGCCTCCTTGCACATGATCTCGGCGGCGTCCTGGTCGACCAGGTAGTCACCACCCTTGACCGTGTCGAAGGTGTGCCACTCCCAGTTGTCCTCCTCGACGTTGGCGAGGGCGGCGCACATGCCGCCCTGGGCCGCGCCGGTGTGGGACCGGGTGGGGTAGAGCTTGGTGAGCACCGCGGTGCGGCTGCGCTGGGTCGACTCGATGGCCGCGCGCATGCCGGCGCCACCGGCGCCGACGATGACGGTGTCGTACTGGTGAATCTGCATGGGGGGTTAACTCGCCTCTGGCCTCTGCCGATTAGATGTTCGGGTCGAAGGTGAAGATGACCAGGGTGCCGAGCAGCACGGTGAAGACCGTGGCGGCGCCCATGAGGCCCTTCAGCCAGAGCCGGGTGGAGTCCTTCTCGGCGTAGTCGTTGATGACCGTCCGCATGCCGTTGGCGCCGTGGAGCATGGCGAGCCAGAGCATCAGGAGGTCCCAGCCCTGCCAGAACGGCGAGGCCCAGCGGCCGGCCACGAAGGCGAAGCCGATCTTCGAGACGCCGCCGTCGAGCACCAGCATGATCAGCAGGTGGCCGAGGATCAGGACCACCAGGACGATGCCGGACAGGCGCATGAAGAGCCACGCCAGCATCTCGAAGTTGGTCCGGGTGCGGCGCGGGGTCTTCTTGGTCCGCTGGCGGGCCGGCTCGACCACAAAGGCGTCGGCCGGGTTGCCGGTGCCGAGACCCTTGCCGGTGTGCGCCTGGGCGGAGGGGACCACCAGGGCGTCGGAGTATTCCGTGGTCATGTCTCAGATCACTTCCCGAACCAAGAGGTCAGCGTGTGCTGAAGGATCGGGTAGAAGGCGCCCGCCATCAGGACGACCCACACCCCGACCACGGTCCAGAGCATCTGCTTCTGGAACTTCGGACCCTTCGACCAGAAGTCGACGGCGACGACCCGAAGGCCGTTGAGGGCGTGGAACAGGATGGCGGCCACCAGGCCGTACTCCATCAGGTTCACCAGGGGCGTCTTGTACGTCTGAATCACAGAGTCGTACGCCTCGGGCGACACTCGCACCAGTGCGGTGTCCAGGACATGAGCGAACAGGAAGAAGAAGATGAGGACGCCGGTGACTCGATGAGCCACCCAGCTCCACATGCCTTCCCGGCCGCGGTACAGCGTTCCAGCCGGCACGGAAAAAACCCTCCGGAAGCGATTGGGGGCTCGGCCGGCTTCGGTGTCGGTCAGCCCGGCCGGGTACGGTCCACCGGCCGCCAGCATCCTATCGACGCGTTATTGGGAACCGCCTCCGGGGGCCCAAGGTGTGATCAATCAGGCACGACTGGCCTAGTGCGACGGGAACCCGGGCGGTTTTCACCACTCAGCGTGACGGCTCGGTTGCGCTACCGTGGCCGCCCGCTCCGTTGCCGACACCCTGCCGAGGCCCCCGTGTCGCTCAGCCCGCCCCGCCGCCCGTCCGCCGCCGCGGTCTGCGTCCTGCTGTTCGCCGCGGGCTGCACCACGGTCGGCGGCTCCGCCGACCGGGCCGCGCCCGCGCGCGAGCTGTCCGCCGCGGAGCTGCGGGCGGCCGCCGTGGCCGACGGCGATCTGGGGGCCGGGTACACGGTGACGGTGATGACGCCCGGTCACGGCGAGACGGGCTCGGGCGGGGGCCGGGAGGTCTCCGACCTGCCCGCCTGCCAGCCGCTGCTGGACGCGGTGACCCCGGCGGTGGCGGTGGGCGGCGCCACGTCCTCGCCGGGCCCGGGGGAACCGTACGCGGAGACCGATCTGAGCGTGGCGCGGGCGGTCGACCCCAAGGGCGGCGTGTACGGAGGGCTGCTCGGCTACCGGGCCGGGCGGGCGGCGCAGCTGCAGTCGGAGCTGGAGAAGCTGTTCGGCCCGTGCGCCTCGTTCGTCTCCAGTGCTCCGCCGCCGCCGGCGGAGCAGAGCCACAGGCCGGTGCGGACCAGGCACCGGCTGATCCGGGACGACACGCCCACGCCCGGGGGAGCCGACGCGGTGACCGGGTTCACCCTGACGAGTGAGTCGGGCAGCGTGATGCTCGCCCAGCGTGCCGTGGTGGCCCGGGTCGGCCCGGTGCTCGCGGTCCTGACGACGGTCGGCGTCGGCGCGGAGCCCGCCCCCGCGCCGGACGATCGGATCGTCCGGCAACAGGTGGCGAAGCTCCGCGCCGCGCAGGCGCGCCGGTGAGGGCGGGGCCGGCTCAGCGTGCCCCGGCCCCGGAGTGGGTGGCGACCAGGTGCTCCAGGCGGGTCAGGGCGATCCGGCGCAGCTCGTCCGAGGCGATCAGCCGTTCCTCGTCCCGGTCGTGCGCCAGTCGCGTGCGGATCGAGCTGAGCACGGTGTCGAGCATCTCCTCGGGGGCCACGCCTTCCAGGCAGACCACGAAGACGTGCCCGAACCGGGCCTCGTACGCGGCGTGGGCGGCGCGCAGGGCGGTGTGTGCCGCCTGGCTGCCGGGTGCGCGCATGCCCAGGAGGGGCTGCGGCATCCAGCTCTCGTCCGCCAGTGCCTCGGCCAGGTCGGCCGGTCGCAGGTCGTAGGAGGCCTCGCTGGCCGCGGCCAGCAGGGACTCTATGTCGGGGTAGGGCCGGTGGGCGGTGAGCCGCAGGGCCCAGCGGTGGCTGCCGCAGCAGGCCAGGAGAGCCTCCTCGGCCGCGCCGGCGTCGGCTTCGTTGAAGCGGTGCAACCCGAGGAGGGTCGGCTCGGAGCTGGGATCGAGCCGCGGTGACGGGATGTCGCTGGCCAGCGGGTCCTCCTCGTGAGGGCGGGAAGGTGCCGGTGAAGGGGGTGGTGGAGCAGGTGAAGTATGAGGCTCCGGGGCGATGTCACGAGACCCGCCGGGCAGCGGCTCAACGGTAGTTGAGCGGTCATCAGTTGGGGAGGGCGCACGCCGAATTCATCCGATCGAGCTATCAAGTTGTGACGTTGACACCTTGGTGTCAGCGCCCTCCCCATGTTCATCTGCTCATGATCCGGGCTTTCGGGGGCAGTGCCCCTCAGGAACAGCGCGTCCCGGCCGCCGGCATCGTGCCCTCGACGAGGTACGCCTCCAGCGCGGCGTCGATGCAGGCGTTGCCCTTGCCGAACGCGCCGTGACCCTCGCCGACCCGGGTCAGCAGGCCGGCGTTGGCGAAGCCCTTGGCGAGCGCCTCGGAGGAGGCGTACGGGGTGGCCGGGTCGCCGGTGCTGCCGACCACCAGGATCGGCGCGCTGCCCTCGGCGCGGATGGTGTGCGGCTGCTCCGTCGTCTTGAAGGGCCAGTAGGCGCAGGACGGCTCGCTGTAGTCGTCCACCGAGACGCCCTTGGACAGCAGCGGGGCCTCGGCCTTGAGCCTGGCCACCGCCTGCTGGGCACGCTCGGGGGTCGGCGCCGGGCGGACGCGGTCGGCGCAGCTGATCGCGCTGTTGGCCTCCTCCATCGGGCTGTAGTGGCCGTTCTCGTCGCGGCCGTTGTACTCGTCGGCGAAGGCCAGCAGGTAGTCGGCCTTCTTGCCGAGCATCGCCCAGCCGAGCGCGTTGCGCAGCGGCGTCCAGGTCGTCTTCTCGTCGCCGTAGAGCATCTCGGTGGTGCCGGTCCAGGCGAGGTCGGAGCCGAGCTTGCGGCCGTCCTTGGCGGTCATCGGGTGGTCGCGCAGTCCGTCGAGGAAGTCGGCGGCCTTCTGGGCGGCCTTGGCCGGGTCCTTGCCGAGCGGGCACTCGGCCGCGTGGTTCTGCACGCAGTCGGCGGCGAACCGCTCGAAGGACTTCTCGAAGCCCACCCGCTGGTCGATGCCGTGGTCCAGCCCGTCCTGGGCGGGGTCGACGGCGCCGTCCAGGATCAGCCGGCCGGTGTTGCGCGGGAACTCCTCGGCGTAGAGCGCGCCGAGGTAGGTGCCGTAGGAGATGCCGAGGTAGTTGAGCTTCTTGTCGCCGACGGCCGCGCGCAGCACGTCCAGGTCGCGGGCTGTGTTGCGGGTGCCGACGAAGGGCAGCAGCTTGCCGGCCTTCGCCTGGCAGGCGGCCGCGTGCTCGGTGGCGAACGCGACGTGCTCGGCCTTGCGGGTGGCCGGATCCAGCGACGAGTCGCGCTGGTTGGCCTCGTCGTGCTGCTTGTCGTCGTAGCAGACCACCGGCGAGCTCTCGCCGGTGCCGCGGGGGTCGAAGCCGACCACGTCGAAGCGGTTGTGCAGGGTGCCGTCGTACTGCTTGGCGCCGTACTTGACCATCTCGATGCCGGAGGCGCCCGGGCCGCCCGGGTTGACCATGAGCGAGCCGATCCGCTGGTCCGGCCTGGCGGCCGGAAGCTTGATCAGCGCGATGTCGAGGGCGTCGGTGGCGGGACTGGTGTAGTCGAGCGGGACGTGCAGCTTGCCGCAGAGCAGCCCGGATATGTCGATCTTGGCCCTGGCGGCCTGCGGGTCGGCCGGGCAGGCGGCCCAGGCGATCTGCTGGCCGTAGAACGGCTTGAGGGCCGGGTCGTCGGCGCCGGTGGGCTTGGGGGTCGGCGTCGGCGTCGCGGTGGCCGTCGGGGCGGCCGGGGCGGCCGGCGGGGTCGCGACGGCCTGGTCCTGGGCGGGCTTGGGGCTGTCGTCGCAGGCGGAACCGAGGAGCAGGGTGCCGGCCGCGAAAGCGGTCAGCAGAAAGCGCGGGCGGGCGGCCCGAAGAGATCTCATCGCACGTATGTATCACTGCCGGGTGACACGTTCGATCATGCCCCCCGGCCGGTGGGCCGCCCGCCCCGCGCGGCCGGTGTCAGGCCCGGTGCACCTTGTGGTTGGCGGCCTGGGCGCGCGGGCGCACCACCAGCAGGTCGATGTTGACGTGCGAGGGCCGAGTGACCGCCCACGCGACGGTGTCCGCGACGTCCTGGGAGGTCAGCGGCTCGGCGACGCCCGCGTACACGGCCGCGGCCTTCTCCTCGTCACCCCGGAAGCGGGTGACGGCGAAGCCCTCGGACTTCACCATGCCCGGGGCGATCTCGATCACCCGGATCGGCTCCCCGCAGAGCTCCAGCCGCAGCGTGGCCGCGATGGTGTGCGCCGCGTGCTTGGCCGCCACGTAGCCGCCGCCGCCCTCGTACGCGGTCAGCGCCGCGGTGGAGGAGAGCACCAGCACGGTGCCGTCGCCGCTCGCCCGCAGCGCGGGCAGCAGCGCCTGCGTCATGTGCAGCACGCCGAGCACGTTCACCTGGTACATCGCCAGCCAGTCGGCCGGGTCGCCGGCCTCGACCGACTCGGCGCCGATCGCCCCGCCGGCGTTGTTGACCAGCACGTCCACCCGGCCGACCTCGGCCGCGAAGGCGTCCACGGCCGTCCGGTCGGTGACGTCGAGGGTGTGGGCGCGGCCGCCGAGCTCCTTGGCGAGCTCCTCGATCCGCTCGGTGCGGCGGGCGGTCAGCACCACCTCGAAGCCCTCGGCCGCGAGTCGGCGGGCGGTCGCCGCGCCGATTCCACTGCTGGCTCCGGTGACCACGGCCACCTTCTGCTCGGTCATTGCCACTCCCTGGAGGAACGCGTCGGCTGGGGAAGTACTTCGGTCGTTCACCCGATCATCTCAATGGCGCCGGCTCCGCCCACGCCGGGCCGGGCACCGGGGCACGTTTTGCAAAGTCAGTGGCCTTTGCAAAACGCACGGCCTCGGCGAGAGCCGGCGTGCCGGCGTGTTTGCGAGGGCCGGCGTGTTTGCGAAGGCCGGTGCACGGCCAGGGCCGTTACATTGCGAAGGGAGTGCACCCGCCCGCCGATCCCGTGGAGGGACCCATGGCAGCCGAGCCGCGCCGCACCGAGTCGGGCTTCCCCGTCGAGCCGCTGTACGGCCCCGAGGCGCTGGACGGCTGGGATCCCCGCGAGCGCCTGGGCGCGCCCGGGGAGTACCCGTACACCCGGGGCGTCCACCCGTCGATGTACACCGGCCGGCCCTGGACGATGCGCCAGTACGCCGGCTTCGGGACGGCCGCCGAGTCCAACGCCCGCTACCGGCAGCTGATCGCGAACGGCACCACCGGCCTCTCCGTCGCCTTCGACCTGCCCACCCAGATGGGCTACGACTCGGACGCCCGGATCGCGGCCGGCGAGGTCGGCAAGGTCGGTGTGGCGATCGACAGCGTGGAGGACATGGGCGTCCTGTTCGACGGCATCCCGCTGGGCGAGGTCTCCACCTCGATGACCATCAACGCGCCGGCCGGCCTGCTGCTGCTCCTCTACCAACTGGTCGGCGAGGCCCAGGGCGTGCCGGCGGCCCGGCTGATCGGCACCGTGCAGAACGACGTGCTGAAGGAGTACATCGCCCGCGGCACCTACATCTTCCCGCCGAAGCCCTCGCTGCGGCTGGTCGCGGACGTGTTCCGGTACTGCCGGGCCGAGATCCCCCGCTGGAACACCATCTCGATCTCCGGCTACCACATGGCCGAGGCCGGGGCGAACCCCGCGCAGGAGATCGCCTTCACCCTGGCCAACGGCGTCGAGTACGTGCGCACCGCGATCGCGGCGGGCATGGCGGTGGACGACTTCGCGCCGCGGCTCTCCTTCTTCTTCGTGGCCCGCACCACCCTGCTGGAGGAGGTGGCGAAGTTCCGGGCCGCCCGGCGGATCTGGGCCCGCGTGATGCGCGAGGAGTTCGGCGCGCGCGACCCCAGGTCGCAGATGCTGCGCTTCCACACCCAGACCGCCGGGGTGCAGCTCACCGCGCAGCAGCCCGAGGTCAACCTGGTCCGGGTCTCGGTTCAGGCACTGGCGGCGGTGCTCGGCGGCACCCAGTCGCTGCACACCAACAGCTTCGACGAGGCGCTCGCGCTGCCCACCGAGAAGTCCGCCCGGCTGGCGCTGCGCACCCAGCAGGTGCTCGCCCACGAGACCGACATCACCGCCACCGTCGACCCGTTCGCCGGCTCGTACGTGGTCGAGTCGCTGACCGACGGGGTGGAGGCCACCGCCCTGGCACTGATGGACCGGATCGAGGAGCTGGGCGGGGCGGTGGCGGCGATCGAGGCGGGCCACCAGAAGGCCGAGATCGAGCGCACCGCCTACCGCGTCCAGCAGGAGACCGACTCCGGTGAGCGCACGGTGGTCGGCGTCAACCGCTTCCGGCTGGACAGCGAGGAGCGCTACGAGCCGCTGCGGGTGGATCCGGCGATCGAGGCGCGGCAGGCCGAGCGGCTGGCCGCGCTGCGGGCCGGGCGCGACTCCTCGGCGGTGGGTCGCGCACTCGGCGACCTGCGGCGGGCGGCCGAGGGCCGGGACAACGTGCTGTACCCGATGCGGGAGGCGCTGGCCGCCCGGGCCACCGTGGGCGAGGTCTGCGACGCGCTGCGCGAGGTATGGGGGACGCACACGCCCACCGAGCGGTTCTGAGCGGCCCGTCGATCCGCCGCCGGAGCGGCCCCGTGACCGCCGGCCCGGGCGGTCGTTGCACAGGGCACGCACCCCGGGGAAGGCGAGTGAACAAGATGTCATACCCACCTGCTCGGCCACTATGCGCCCATACGGGGACTTCTTTTCCGGAAGTCGGGCCAAAACCCCCCAACAGGCCTACCCTTGTTGAGATGAACCGTCCTGAGTCCGCCCAGTCGGCCATCACGCTCACCGCTGTCCGCTCCGTCGCCGGTCTGCGTGACCGGGTCGCGGCGTTGGAACCGGAGCTGATCGCCTTCCGCCGTGATCTGCACCGCCACCCGGAGCTGGGCCGCCAGGAGTTCCGCACCACCGGCCTGCTGCGCGACCGGCTGACGGCGGCCGGTCTGGCCCCCCGGGTGCTGCCCGGCGGCACCGGGATGATCGTCGACATCGTCCCGGACGCCGCCCCGCGCGGCGCCGAGTTCCTGGCCTTCCGCGCCGACATCGACGCGCTGCCGATCGACGACGCCAAGACGGACGTGCCCTACCGCTCGACCGTCCCCGGCCGGGCCCACGCCTGCGGCCACGACGTGCACACCTCGGTGGTGCTGGGCACCGCCCTGGTGCTGGCCGAGGCGGACGCCGCCGGCGAGTTGCGCCGCCCGGTCCGGCTGGTCTTCCAGCCCGCCGAGGAGCTCATGCCGGGCGGGGCGCTGGACGTGATCAAGGCCGGCGGAATGGACGGCGTGGGCCGGATCTTCGCGGTGCACTGCGACCCGAAGGTGGAGGTCGGCCGGATCGCGCTGCGCACCGGGGCGATCACCTCGGCCTGCGACCGGCTGGTGCTGCACCTGGACGGCCCCGGCGGCCACACCGCCCGCCCGCACCTGACCACCGACCTGGTGACCGCGATCGCCCGGATGGCCGCCGATCTCCCGGCCGCGCTGTCGCGCCGGATGGACCCGCGCTGGGGCGTCAGTCTGGTCTGGGGCCGGATCGCCTCCGGCTCGGCCCCCAACGTCATCCCGCAGCATGCCGAGCTGGAGGGCACCGTCCGCTGCCTGGAGCCGGCGGGCTGGCGCGAGGCGCCGGACCTGCTGCACGAGCTGATCGCCAAGCTGGCCGAGACGTACCGGGCGAAGTGGGAGCTCGAATACCACCGCGGGGTGCCGCCGGTGGTCAACGAGGCGGTCTCGGTGGGCCTGCTGGAGGCCGCCATGACGGCCCGGTTCGGCCAGGACGGCCGTCAGGTGGTGGAGGACACCGAGCAGAGCCTCGGCGGTGAGGACTTCTCCTGGTACCTGGAGCACGCCCCGGGCGCGCTGGCCCGGCTCGGCGTCCGCACCCCCGGCGACACCACCGTCCGTGACCTGCACCAGGGGCGCTTCGACGTGGACGAGCGGGCCATCGGGATCGGTGTGGAGCTGTTCGCGGCGCTGGCACTGGAGGCCGAGGGGGGCCAGTAGGCGACCTGTCCGAGTTGTCGGCTTCGGAGCTTTTATTCGGTTACGTACACTGGGCGGCGTCAGTTCCGACCACCCTCCGCGTTCGGGAAAGGGGCCTCGGGGAGCCGTGAGACCACGGTTTGATAACAACCCGATTGCTCCGGCAGCCTGTGACCCAACCGTGTTCTACGCGCGTTACGGTGGCGTCCGACCACGCTAAACGGGTGCGTGTGAGAAGGAGATACTCCCTTGCGCCGTTCTACTAAGCTCGCTGCGGTTGTGCTCTCGGGTTCCCTGGGCATTGCCTCGCTCGCCGCTTGCGGCGCAAAGAGCAACGACACGAATGCTTCTTCCGGCTCCTCCGACGGTGGCCTGAAGGTCGGCATGGCCTACGACATCGGTGGTCGTGGCGACCAGTCGTTCAACGACTCCGCCGCCCGTGGCCTGGACAAGGCGAAGGCCGACCTGGGTGTCGCCGTCACCGAGGCCGACGCCAAGACCGGTGAGGCCGAGGCCGACAAGGAGACCCGGCTCAAGAACCTGGTCACCGCCGGCTACAGCCCGATCATCGCGGTGGGCTTCGTCTACCAGGGCGCCGTCGAGAAGGTCGCCAAGGAGAACCCGAACACCAAGTTCGCGATCATCGACTCGGCGTCCGACACCCAGCCGAGCAACGTCACCTCGCTGACCTTCTCGGAGCAGGAGGGCTCGTACCTGGCCGGTGTGGCCGCCGCCCTCAAGTCGAAGACCAAGCACGTCGGCTTCATCGGCGGTGTGCAGTCCGAGCTGATCAAGAAGTTCGAGGCCGGTTACCAGGCGGGCGTGAAGTCCATCGATCCGAACATCGTGATCGAGACCACCTACCTGACCACGCCTCCGGACTTCTCCGGCTTCAACTCGCCCGACAAGGGCAAGGAGGCCGCGCAGGGTCAGCTCGACAAGGGCGCGGACGTCATCTACACCGCCGCCGGTTCCTCCGGCAACGGTGCCATCGAGGCCGTCGCCAACAAGCAGGGTGCCTACGCCATCGGCGTCGACTCCGACCAGGCCGCCCAGCCGGCCCTGGCGAAGTACAAGAACAGCATCCTCACCTCGATGGTGAAGAACGTCGACAAGGCCGTCTTCGCCTACATCGAGTCGGCGAAGAAGGGCTCCGTCTTCACCGGTGTGAAGAACTTCGACCTGAAGGCCGACGGTGTCTCGCTCGCCACCACCGGCGGCAAGATCGACGACATCCAGGGCAAGCTCAACGACGCGGCCACCGCGATCAAGAGCGGCGCCACCACCGTCCCGACCGCGCCCACCAAGTAGGGCCGTAGCGGGACGTCGCTGCCGCTGCCGCCTGCCCGGCAGCGCGATGATTGACGCAGCATCAGGGAGGGGCCCGGAAGGGTGCGCTCAGTGCGTACCCCCGGGCCCCGTTCCGTACCCCACCGTTCTTTCTTGGCCCTCCAGCGCAACGACGCGCCTCCAGACCACCAGGAGATCGCCATCACCGCATCCGACCCCGCCCTCAGCAAGGGCGGTACCCCCAGCGCGGGGACGGCGACACCGGCCGTCGAACTGCGCGGTATCACCAAGCGCTTCCCCGGCGTCGTGGCCAACCACGACATCAACCTCACCGTCCGCACCGGCACCGTGCACGCCCTCATGGGCGAGAACGGCGCCGGCAAGTCGACGCTGATGAAGATCCTCTACGGCATGCAGAAGCCGGACGAGGGCACCATCGCGATCAACGGTGAGGGCTGCGAGTTCAACACCCCGGGCGACGCCATCGCCCGTGGCATCGGCATGGTGCACCAGCACTTCATGCTGGCCGACAACCTCACCGTCTGGGAGAACGTCGTCCTCGGCGGCGAGAAGCTCCACGGCATCGGTGCCAAGGCCAAGGCGAAGATCAAGGAGATCTCCGACCAGTACGGTCTGGGCGTGCGCCCGGACGCGCTGGTCGAGGACCTCGGCGTCGCCGACCGCCAGCGGGTCGAGATCCTCAAGGTGCTCTACCGCGGCGCCAAGATCCTGATCCTCGACGAGCCCACCGCGGTGCTGGTCCCGCAGGAGGTCGAGGCGCTCTTCGACAACCTGCGCGAGCTCAAGGCCGAGGGCGTCACCGTCATCTTCATCTCGCACAAGCTGCACGAGGTGCTGTCGGTGGCCGACGCGATCAGCGTCATCCGGCGCGGCACCACGGTCGGCGACGCCGACCCGAAGCACGTCACCGCGCGCCAGCTGGCCGAGCTGATGGTCGGCGCCGAGCTGCCCTCCCCGGAGAGCCGCGAGTCGACCGTCACCACCGCCGAGATGCTCGACGTCCGGGACCTGCGGATCGCCAAGACCGACGCCGAGGGCATCGAGCGCGTGGTGCTCGACGACATCTCGCTGCGCATCCACAAGGGCGAGATCCTCGGCATCGCCGGCGTCGAGGGCAACGGTCAGGCCGAGCTGGTCGAGGCCATCATGGGCATGCTGCCGCTGGACGGCGGCGTCATCACCCTGGACGGCACGGACCTCTCCGGCTCGCTCACCCGCAGCCGCCGCGAGGCCGGCATCGGCTACATCCCCGAGGACCGCCACCGCCACGGCCTGCTGCTGGAGGCCCCGCTCTGGGAGAACCGGATCCTCGGTCACGTCACCGAGAGCCCGAACTCCAAGGGCGTGCTGCTCGACCCGGCCGGCGCCCGCAAGGACACCGAGCGGATCGTCGAGCAGTACGACGTCCGCACCCCCGGGATCGAGGTCACCGCGGCCTCCCTCTCCGGCGGCAACCAGCAGAAGCTGATCATCGGCCGCGAGATGAGCCACGATCCCAAGCTGCTGATCGCCGCTCACCCGACCCGCGGCGTGGACGTCGGCGCGCAGGCGCAGATCTGGGAGCACATCCGGGTCGCCCAGCGGGCCGGCCTCGCCGTGCTGCTGATCTCCGCCGACCTGGACGAGCTGATCGGCCTCTCCGACACCATCCGGGTGATCTACCGCGGCCGTCTGGTGGCCGACGCCGACCCGGCGACCGTCACCGCCGAGGACCTGGGTACCGCGATGACCGGTGCCGCCCGCGGCCACATCGAGTCCGAGCCCGAGGCCGTCGAGGAGTTCCACGCGATCATCGCGGAGGGCACCGAGGCCGAGGCCGCCGGGACCGAGGCCGCCGGGACCGAGGACGCCACCTCGTCCGACACCCCCACCGACACCGCCGACCCGCAGGCGGGGGAGTAGCCACATGACCAGTCCCACCCCCGCCGCCAAGAGCAAGCTGGCGCAGCGGTTCGACATCGAGAAGATCGTGCTCGCCCTCGCAGCTCCGGTGCTCGCCGTGCTGCTCTCCGTCGCGATCTGTTCGGTGCTCCTGGCGACCTCGGGCAAGAACCCGTTCGACGCCTGGAACGTGATGATCACGTACGCCACCAAGTCGGACGGCCAGGTGGCCATCCTCAACCGGTCCACCACGTACTACCTGGCCGCCGCGGCCGCCGCCTTCGGCTTCCGGATGAACCTCTTCAACATCGGTGTCGAGGGCCAGTACAAGGTCGCGGCGCTGTTCGCGGCCTTCGTCGGCAGCCGGCTCGACCTGCCGTCGTTCATCCAGATCCCGCTGCTGCTGATCACCGCCATGCTGGTCGGTGGCCTGTACGCGAGCATCGCCGGTCTGTTGAAGGTCTTCCGCGGCGTCAGCGAGGTCATCTCGACCATCATGCTGAACGCCATCGCGGTCGCCATCGTCGGTCTGCTGCTCGTCCCCGGCATCTTCGCGCCGGAGAAGAGCTCCACCAGCAACTCGATCCAGACCTCCCCGGTCTCGGAGTCCAGCCACTTCTTCGCGATCAACACCGACGGCGGCCCGCTCTACGGCTTCCTCTTCATCGCGATCCTGGTCGGCGTGGCCTTCCAGTTCACCCTGACCCGCACCCGCTTCGGCTTCGACCTGCGCGCCACCGGCCGCTCGGAGACCGCCGCCACCGCGTCCGGTGTGAACGTCAAACGCATGGTCGTCACCTCGATGGTGGTCTCCGGTGCGCTGGCCGGCCTGATCGGCATGCCCGAGCTGCTGCAGAACTCGTACAACTTCGGCCAGAGCTTCCAGGGCGGCCTCGGCTTCCTGGGCATCTCGGTCGCCCTGCTGGGCCGCAACAGCCCGATCGGCATGGCCTTCGCCGCCGTGCTGTTCGCCTTCCTGGACGCCACCGGCTCCCAGCTGCCGCTCCAGGGCGGCTTCCCGTTCGAGATCGTCCCGGTCATGCAGGGCACCATCGTCATCTGCGTCGTCGTCGCCTACGAGCTGGTGCGCCGCTACGGCCTCAAGCGCCAGCAGCAGAAGGTCGGCGCCCAGCTCGCCGCCCAGGCCGCGGCCGCCAACGAGAAGAAGGAGGTGTCCGCATGAGCACGGCCACCGCTGCCCGCGCGAAGGCGCCGGGCGCTCCCGCCAAGAAGCGCAAGTTGTCCTGGCCGGTGGTGCTGCTGCTGATCGCGGGCGCCCTGGTCCTCTTCTCCGCCGTGGGCATGGCCACCGGCAACCACGCGCTGACCTCGTCCGGTCAGGTCACCGCCGCGCTCAGCGCCGCCGTGCCGATCGGCATGGCCGGTCTGGGCGGTCTCTGGTCCGAGCGGGCCGGCGTGGTCAACATCGGCCTCGAAGGCATGATGGTCGCCGGCACCTTCTGCGGTGCCTGGGGCGGATACCTGGTCAGCCCCTGGTTCGGCCTGGTGGCCGGCATGCTCGGTGGTGCGCTCGGCGGTCTGCTGCACGCCGTCATCACGGTGACCTTCGGCGTCGACCACATCGTCTCCGGTGTCGGCGTCAACCTGCTGATCCCCGGCATCTGCGCCTACGTCAACCGGATCTACTACAAGGACTACATCTCCGTCGGTGCCGGGGCGAACCAGTCCCCGCCGGCCGATCCGCTGCCGTACATCACCATCCCGGGCCTGTCCTCCGGACTGAAGGACATCGAGCTCCACCACTGGTTCCTGGTCTCCGACGTCGCGGGTGTGCTCGGCGGCCTGGTCACCAACATCTCGGTGGTCGTGCTGCTGGCCGGTGCGCTGATCGTGGTCAGCTACTTCGCCCTGTGGCGCACGGTGTTCGGTCTGCGTCTGCGGTCCTGCGGTGAGAACCCGACCGCGGCCGAGTCGCTGGGCGTCAACGTCTACAAGTACAAGTACCTCGCGGTCGTCACCTCCGGCGCCTTCGCGGGCCTCGGTGGCGCGTACCTCTCGCTGGTCGCGGCGCACTTCTACAAGGACGGCCAGACCAACGGCCGAGGCTTCATCGGCCTCGCGGCGATGATCTTCGGCAACTGGATGCCGGGCGGCCTGGCCATGGGCGCCGGTCTGTTCGGCTTCACCGACAGCCTCCAGCTGCGTGACCCGGAGTCGGTGCACGTGCTGATCCTGGTGGTCGCCATCGCGATGTTCCTGCTGGCGCTCTGGAACCTGTACCGCCGCAAGCTGACCTCCGCGGCGATCACCTTCGTGGTCTCCGGCGGCCTGTTCGCCTGGTACGCGACCACCGACGAGGTCCAGCGTCCGCTGATCGTGGCGACGCCCTACGTGATCACCCTGGTGGTGCTCGCGCTGGCCTCGCAGCGGCTGCGGCCGCCGAAGGCGGACGGCCAGATCTACCGCAAGGGCCAGGGCAAGTGACGGCCCCGGCGACGGTCGACTGGGAGGCGCTGCGCGCGGCGGCGCGGGAGGCGATGACTCACGCCTACGCCCCGTACAGCCGCTTCAAGGTCGGCGCGGCGGCGCTGGTGGACGACGGGCGGGTGGTCACCGGCTGCAACGTGGAGAACGCCTCGTACGGGCTCGCGCTCTGCGCCGAGTGCGGCCTGGTCTCCGCGCTGTACGCGACCGGTGGCGGCCGGCTGACCGCGTTCACCTGTGTGGACGGGGACGGCGGTCTGCTGATGCCGTGCGGGCGCTGCCGCCAGCTGCTCTACGAGCACGGCGGGCCGGACCTGCTGGTCGAGCTGCCCTCCGGCGTGAAGCCGATGAGCGAGGTCCTCCCCGACGCGTTCGGGCCGGAGCGGCTCTAGTCTTTGTTTCTGTTACGCGCGTAGAGTGTCGCGAGTGGGGCCGCAATCCGGCCAACTCGCGACACTCTTCGCATTTTGAACCCCCTCTTGGAGCAGCCATGGATGCCATCTCCGTCATCAGGACCAAGCGCGACCGCGGAGAGCTGAGCGACGCTCAGATCGACTGGGTCATCGACGCCTACACCCGCGGCGACGTCGCCGACGAGCAGATGTCCGCCCTGGCCATGGCCATCCTGCTGAACGGCATGAAGGCGCGCGAGATCAGCCGCTGGACCGACGCGATGATCCGCTCCGGCGTCCGGATGGACTTCTCCTCGCTCGCGCAGCCCACCAGCGACAAGCACTCCACCGGCGGCGTCGGCGACAAGATCACCCTGCCGCTCGCCCCGCTGGTCGCCGCCTGCGGCGCCTCCGTGCCGCAGCTCTCCGGCCGGGGCCTCGGCCACACCGGCGGCACCCTGGACAAGCTGGAGTCCATCCCCGGCTGGCGCGCCCTGCTCTCCAACGACGAGATGATGAAGGTGCTGCACGACGCCGGCGCCGTCATCTGTGCGGCCGGCGACGGCCTCGCCCCCGCCGACAAGAAGCTGTACGCGCTGCGCGACGTCACCGGCACGGTCGAGGCCATCCCGCTGATCGCCTCCTCGATCATGTCCAAGAAGATCGCCGAGGGCACCGGCGCCCTCGTCCTGGACGTGAAGGTCGGCTCCGGCGCCTTCATGAAGAACCTGGACGACGCCCGCGAGCTGGCCCGCACCATGGTCGGCCTGGGCACCTCGGCCGGCGTCAACACCGTCGCGCTGCTCACCGACATGTCCACCCCGCTCGGCCTCACCGCCGGCAACGCGCTGGAGGTCCGCGAGTCGGTCGAGGTGCTGGCCGGCGGCGGCCCGGCCGACGTCGTCGAGCTGACCCTCGCCCTGGCCCGCGAGATGCTCGCCGCGGCCGGCGTGCACGGCAAGGACCCGGCCGACGCGCTGCGCGACGGCTCCGCGATGGACCACTGGCGCCGCATGATCGCCGCCCAGGGCGGCGACGTCGACGCCCCGCTGCCGGTCGCCCGCGAGCAGCACGTCATCCCGGCCCCGGCCTCCGGCGTGCTCACCACGCTGGACGCGTACGCGGTCGGCGTCTGCGCCTGGCGCCTCGGCGCCGGCCGGGCCCGCAAGGAGGACCCGGTGCAGGCGGGCGCCGGCGTCGAGATGCACGCCAAGCCCGGCGACACCGTGGTGGCCGGCCAGCCCCTGCTGACCCTGCACACCGACACCCCCGAGCGTTACGACTACGCGATCGAGGCCCTGGCCGGCGGCATCGAGGTCGCCCCGGCGGGCACCGCGTTCACCCCGAACCCGATCGTGCTGGACCGCATCGCGTGACCACCGGTCCTGCGCACGTACGGCCGGTCAGGCGTACGTGCGCAGGACGCCGGTGTCGGGCGTCCACGGGCCGACGGTGATCCTGCCGCCGAAGGATCCGGAGCGTGTCGACGACCACCGACCATCGAGGCGCTGATCACCCGGCGGCCCTGAGGAGGATCTTCAGGAACTCCTCCGGGGCCTCGTGGATCAGGTCGTGGCCGACCGGGAGGGTGTGCACCGTCCACGCCGGGTCGTCGCGCAGGCGGTCGAAGGTCTCCAGCAGCGGGCTGTCCTCGAAACGCTCGGCGTGGATGTAGACGCGGCGGGTGACGGCCTCGGCCGCGCCGGTGAGGGTGATCGGCTGGAAGAGGCTGGCCGCCGGGTGGACGGTGGCGCGCGGGTCGAGCGCGGGGTTGGAGCCGACCACGGTGATGCCGTCGCCCGCGGCGGCGCCGGCCAGGTAGCGCTGCTTCCAGACCTCGTTGACGATCCGGTAGGCGGACTCGCCGTCGCGGGGCACGAAGGCGTCCGCGTACACCAGCGCCCCGACCCGTTCCGGCATCCGGTCGGCGACCCCGGAGAGGACCATCCCGCCGTAGCTGTGCCCGACCAGCACCACGTCGGTGAGCCGCTCCGCCTCCAGCAGTCCGACCACGTCCTGGACGTGGGTGTCCAGGTTGACCGCCGCGTGGTTCAGGTGCCCGCGCTCGGAGACCCCGGTCAGCGTCACCGGGTACACCTCGTGCCCGGCGGCGCGGAGCCCGTCGGTGAGCGGCCGGTACCACCAGGCGCCGTGCAGCATGCCGGGGACGAGAACGTAGGTGGCCATGGCGTCTTCCTCTGGTCGAACGGGGTGGGACGTGAGGAAACTACGGCGGATACCTGACAGCCTGCGTCAGGTATCCGCGCGAGCGCCGTACCGGCTGAGTGCGGCGGGGGAGGATGCGCCGCTCCTTCGCCCGGTTGGAGCGTTTCGACCCGTCCTACGTGTCGGCTGAGTCCCACTCGGTACCGGCGAGGGCGAGCTCGAGCCCGGGCGCGGGCGTCGTCACGGGCGGTGGAAGATCTCGTGCGTGCCGATCCGGCGCCAGACGATGTGCGGCTCGCCGTCCTGTACGGGTGTCCCGTAGCTGAACGTCGCCCGGCCGTCCGGAGCCCAGGTGAGCTCCCAGACATCCGGATGGCCCTGCATCTTCTTCACGCGCAGCCCCCGTCGGAAGCCCTGGCCGGCCCGGAGGTCGGCGACGAACTGGGCGACCGCGACGAGGAAGGCCGTCTTCTGAACAGCGGTGAGGTTCTTCCAGTCGCGCAGGAAGTGGGCCAGTGACTCATGCGTCGGCACGGCGCTTGATCTCCCCCAGGTCCAGCCCGGCCTCGTCGGCGAGGGACTTCAGGAACTCCTCGCCGTCCTCGAAGACCTCGCCGCGCTCGCCCTGGGCAAGCGCCTCGTCGACCTCCTGCTCCCTGGCCTGCCAGCCGGGGCTCCAGAACCAGGCCTGGTCGTCCGGAATGACGGAGGCGGGCGTCAGCACGATCCGGCCGTCCTCCACGGCGACGACCAGCTGGTCGCCCTCCTGGAGATCCAGCTGCTCCCTTATCTCCTGCGGAATGGTGACCACGCCCTTCTTCCGCACGGGCGTGGACACCAGGTGGGGGCGGCGACGGCGCTGGAGGTCTGCCATGCGGAAAGTCTACCGGGCGGAAAGTCCGCCCGGCAGGCCGTGGCCGGACCGGCGGCCGGCGATCGCCCGGCGGGTGGCGTAGAGGGTGACGCCGGCGGCGAGGGCCATGGCGGTGAGGCCGACGGAGGCCGCGCCGGGCCAGCCGGTGGAGTGGTAGGCGTCGGCGCCGATCGTGCCGCCGAGGCTGTTGCCCAGGTAGTAGGCGATCAGGTAGAGCGCGGAGGCCTGGGCGCGGCCCTCGGTGGCGGTGCGGCCGACGGCCGAGGACGCGGTGGCGTGGCCGGCGAAGAAGCCCGCGGTGATCAGGACCAGGCCGAGCAGGGCGCAGAGCAGCGAGTCGGCGAGCGACAGCAGCAGCCCCGCGGTGGTCACCCCGATCGCCGCGTACAGCGCGCCGCGCCGGCCGAGGCGGCCGGAGAGGCGCCCGGCGGCGGCCGAGGTGCCGGTGCCGACCAGGTAGACCACGAAGATCGAGGCGGCCACCGACTCGGGCAGGTGGAACGGCGCGGCGAGCAGGCGGTAGCCGACGCTGTTGTAGACGGCGCCGAACACGGCCATGAACAGCAGCCCGAGTGCGTACAGCCGGACCAGCAGCGGGTTGCCCAGGTGGCGGCCGACGGTACGGGCCAGGGCGCGGGCGTCCACCGGGGTGGGGGTGAAGTGGCGGGCGGCCGGGATCAGCAGCCGGAAGGCGAGGGCGGCCAGCAGGGCGAGGGCGGCGGAGGCGGCCAGGCCCCAGCGCCAGCCGAAGCCGGCGGCCGTCCAGCCGGAGATCAGTCGACCGCCCATGCCGCCGATGCTGTTGCCGGCCACGTACAGGCCCATCGCGGAGGCCAGTGCGCTGGGGTGGACCTCCTCGGCGAGGTACGCCATCGCGGTGGCGGGCAGTCCGGCGAGTGCGGCGCCCTGGAGGACGCGCAGCACGACCAGGGTGGTGAGGTCCGGGGCGAACGGCAGGACCAGCGCGAGCGCGGAGGCGGCGAGCACGGAGGCCGTCATCACCGCGGTGCGCCCGTAGCGGTCGGACAGCGCGCTGGCCGGGAGCAGGGCGAGGGCCAGGCCGAGGGTGGCGGCGGAGGCCGTCCAGCTGGCCTGGCCGGGGGTGAGGTCGAGGTCGGCCGAGAGGACCGGCAGCAGGCCCTGGGTGGAGTAGAGGAGGACGAACGTCGCGATGCCGGCGGCGAACAGGGCCAGGTTGGCGCGGCGGAAGCCGCGTTGTCCGGGGCGGTGGCGGGCGTCGGCGGTGGCGAGCGGGGACGGCTGGGTGAGGGCATCCGGCAGGGTCGCGGATGCCCCGGTACTGGCGGGCTGCATGACGTCGACGTTAGGGGCCGCCGCGCTGATGCGTCCAATGCATGATTGCCGGACAATCGATACGTCAGGGTATGAGCCGAGGTCGAAGCGGTGAGGGTGGCACGGGAGTGGTGGACAGCACGGAGGACCTCGATCGTCCGCATCGGCCGGCCGAGTTGGGGCCGGACTTGCCGGCCGTCCAACTGGCACCGCGGCTGGCGCAGTTCGCGGCGGTCGCCCGGCTGGAGCACATGACGCAGGCGGCCGCGCTGCTGGGCGTGCCGCAGCCGACGCTGTCCCGGGCGGTGGCCCGGCTGGAGGCGGAGCTGGGGGTGGACCTGCTGGCCCGTCAGGGCCGGACCGTCCGGCTGACCAGGGCCGGCCGGCTGCTGCTCGCCTCGGTGGAGCGGGCGCTGGCGGAGGTCGAGCGCGGCGCGGAGGCGGCCCGCGCGGAGGCGGACCCGGCGGCCGGCCGGGTGGTCTTCGGATTCCTCCACACCATGGGGACGGACGCGGTGCCGGCGCTGCTGCGGGGGTTCCGGGCGGCGCACCCGCAGGTGCGGTTCCAGCTGGTGCAGGACTACGTCGGCGCGATGCTGGAGCGGCTGCTGGCCGGTGAACTGGACCTCTGCCTGGTCTCGCCGGTGCCGGACGACCCGGCGGTGGTGGCGCGCCCGCTGGACGAGCAGCGGCTGCACCTGGTGGTGCCGGCCGACCACCGGCTGGCCGGGCGGCGCCGGATCCGGCTGGCCGAGGTGGCCCGGGAGCCGTTCGTCGGGCTGGAGCGCGGGTACGGGCTGCGCGCGATCACCGACGGCTTCTGTGCGGAGGCCGGCTTCGTGCCGCGGATCGCCTTCGAGGGGGAGGACGCGGAGACCTTGCGCGGCCTGGTCGCGGCCGGGCTGGGCGTGGCGTTGCTGCCGCCCGCGCTGGTGCCCCGGCCGGGGGTGGTCGAGCTGGAGGTGACGGCGCCGCGCACCCGGCGGGCGATCGGTCTGGCCTGGGCGGCGGGCCGGCCGCCGACTCCGCCGGTGGCGGCGTTCCGGGACTTCGTGCTGGCGCGCCGGGGGCGGCTGTTGCAGCACGACTGACCCGCGCGAGCGCCGTCCGTGGCGCGCCACTCGGCCCTTCGGAGGAATTCCCGGTGCACATTGGCCGAACCGGCCGCGCGGGTGTGGCCTGTCTACGCGCGTAGGAGCTACACTCCCGCAATGGAGAACCAGATCCCTGTCACCACCGCGGGCACCGGCCCCCGGATCCCCACCCCCGACCAGATCGCCCGCGCCCCGAAGGTGCTCCTGCACGACCACCTCGACGGCGGGCTGCGGCCCGAGACCATCGTCGAGCTGGCCGCCGCGGTCGGCTACGAGGGCCTGCCCACCACGGACCCGAAGGAACTCGGCGAGTGGTTCCGCGAGGCCGCCGACTCCGGCTCGCTGGTCCGCTACCTGGAGACCTTCGCGCACACCTGCGCCGTGATGCAGACCCGCGAGGCCCTGATCAAGGTCGCCGCGGACTGCGCCGAGGACCTGGCCGCCGACGGCGTCGTGTACGCCGAGGTCCGCTACGCCCCGGAGCAGCACCTGGAGGCCGGCCTCACCCTCGACGAGGTCGTCGAGGCCGTCAACGAGGGCTTCCGCCTCGGCGAGGCGAACGCCCGCGCGGCCGGTCACCGCATCCGCGTCGGCACCCTGATCACCGCCATGCGGCACGCGGCCCGCTCCTCCGAGATCGCCGAGCTGGCCAACCGCCACCGCGACCGCGGCGTGGTCGGCTTCGACATCGCCGGCGCCGAGGCGGGGTACCCCCCCACCCGCCACCAGGCCGCCTTCGACTACCTCAAGGGCGAGAACAACCACTTCACCATCCACGCGGGCGAGGCCTTCGGCCTGCCGTCGATCTGGGAGGCCCTGCAGTGCTGTGGCGCCGACCGGCTCGGCCACGGCGTGCGGATCGTCGACGACATCACGGTGAACGAGGACGGCAGCGTCGAGCTCGGCCGGCTGGCCGCGTACGTGCGCGACAAGCGCGTCCCGCTGGAGATGTGCCCGACCTCCAACCTCCAGACGGCGGCGGCCACTTCGTACGCCGAGCACCCGATCGGGCTGCTCAGCCGGCTGAAGTTCCGGGTGACGGTGAACACCGACAACCGGCTGATGAGCGGCACCAGCATGAGCCGCGAGTTCGGGCACCTGGTGGAGGCGTTCGGCTACACGCTGGGCGACATGGAGTGGTTCACCGTGAACGCGATGAAGTCGGCGTTCCTGCCGTTCGACGAGCGACTGGCGATGATCAACGACGTGATCAAGCCGGGCTACGCCGAGCTCAAGGCGGAGTGGCTGTTCAGCGCCGGCTCCTGAGGCGGTGTGGACGGTCGGATGAACGCCCTTGTCACCCCTGGGGGTTGGCGTTCATCTGACTACCCACTCTTGTGGGTTAACGGCTTTTGATCCTCATGCGATCCGATCACTACGGTGTGGCAGTCAACGCCGACCGGCGGAGGTGGCGGAACCCGCTGCCCTGCCGTGAATGTCGGCCACCGACGAGGATCCAAGGGGACGAACATGAAGCAGGCCACTCTCAAGGCCGCCGGCACCGCCGCGCTCGGCATCGCCATCGCGGCGATCGGCGCCGGCAGTGCGTCCGCCGACCCGGTCGCAGCCGGTGGCCTCGGCCTTCCCACCGGCGCGGTGACCAACCCCGCCGTGACCGGCGCGGTCACCGACACCGCGAGCAAGCTGCCCGGCGGTGACAAGGTCGCCGGCACCCTCGGCACCCTGGCCCCGAGCGCCGGCCAGGCCGTGGCCCCGGCGGCGGACGCCGCCCCCCGCGCCGGTGTGCCGAGCGTTCCCGGCCTGGGCAGCACCCCGCTCGGCGGCCTGACCGGCGCCCTCCCGCTGCCCGGCCTCGGCGGCTGACGCTCCCCGCCACGGCCGACGGGCCGTCCGCACCCCCGGTGACCCCGGGGGTGCGGACGGCCCGTTTCGGCGTTCGGGGGCCGTCCGAACCGGCCATCCATGCGCGGCTGTTCACGGCTCGGGTCCACGACTCAGGGCTCGCCGTTCAGGGCTCACCGTGCGGCGCTCGGGGCTCACGGCTCCTGCGGGAGCAGCAGCCAGAGCGCCAGGTAGATCAGGAACTGCGGGCCGGGGAGCAGGCAGGAGGCGAGGAAGATGATCCGGACGGTCCACGGGGTCAGGCCGAAGCGCTCGGCGATCCCGGCGCAGACGCCGGCGATGACGCGGTTGTGGCGGGGGCGGGCGAGGCGGCTCATGGCGGTCTCCGTGTTCCTGTGGCCCGGGCCGGGCTCTCCGGTGGGCGTACTTCCATGCTCCGCCGCCTGCGCCCCAGAATCCTCAGCCTCGACGGCGATCCCGACCCCGGCCTTTCTCGTTGGTGAGGAGGACCCGACCTCGGGGTTTCCCTCGGGGGCGTCCCGGAGGTTCGCCTGCGCAGGAGTGGGAAGTCGGGCCGGCCGACGTTCCGTGCGGCGCGGATCGGGTCGGTCCGGCCGGTCCGGTCGTGCAGGCGCAGGCGCAGGCGCAGGCGCCGGGCAGGCGCGGGGCCGGCGACAGCGCAGGGCGACTTCACGGTCCGGAGTTGACGGCCGGTCATGATCGAGGCACCATCATTCCACTAGTTAACTAGTGGAATGAGGGACCCCATCGTCGAATACCTCATCGACCGTCGCGGCGGGCTGTCGCCGTACCTGCAGATCATCGAGCAGACGAAGCGGGCGCTCCGGCTCGGAGTGCTCCAGCCCGGCGACCAACTCCCCACCGCCCGCGCGGTGGTGGAGGCGACGGCGATCAACCCGAATACCGTGCTCAAGGCCTACCGGGAGCTCGAACGCGAGGGCCTGGTCGAGAGCCGAAGAGGCGTCGGAACCTTCGTCCGGAAGTCCCTGGCGAAGCCACAGACCGTCGAGGACTCGGCGCTCCACACCGACCTGACCGCGTGGCTCACCCGCGCCCGGGAGGCCGGCCTGGAACGCGAGGACGTCGTCGCACTCGTCGACACCGCCCTCGACCGCGCCTACCCCGTCAGCACCGAGGCCCCAGAGGAGTCCGGGTGAACCACCCCGCAGTGCAGCACCGACCGACCGAGGACGCCCCCGCCCTGGAGGCCGTCGGGCTCGGCCTGAAGTACCGCCGGCGCTGGGCCCTGCGCGACTGCGAACTCCGGCTCCCGGCCGGCCGCGTCTGCGCGCTCGTCGGCCCGAACGGCGCCGGCAAGAGCACGCTGATGGCGCTCGCCGCCGGACTGCTCACACCCACCGAGGGCGCCGTCACGGTCTTCGGAAGCGGACCGCAGGAGGCCGACGCCCTCCGGCGCACGGCCTACCTGCGGCAGGACAAGCCGCTCTACCCGCGGTTCACCGTCGCGGAGACCCTGCGGGCCGGCCGGGAACTCAACCCGGGCTGGGACCAGGAGATCGCGGAGCGGATCGTGCGGCTGGGCGACCTCCCGCAGGACGCCAGGGTGGGCACGCTCACCGCCGGCCAGCGCACCCGCGTCGCCCTCGCGCTCGTCCTGGGCAAGCGTCCCGACCTGCTGCTGCTGGACGAGCCGCTCGCCGACGTCGACCCGGTGGCCCGCCAGGAGCTCACCGGCATCCTGATGGCCGAGGCGGCGGAGCACGGCACCACCATCCTCATCTCCTCCCACGTCCTCGCGGAGCTGGACGGGGTCTGCGACCACGTCACCGTGCTGCGGGACGGGCGGATCCGGCTCACCGGCGACGTCGAGGACCTGCTGGACGACCACCGCCTGGTGGTCGGCGCCGTCGGCGCCACCGAGGCCGGTGAGGCCTCGCCGGCCTCGCTGGCGCACCACGAGATCGTCGAGCTGCGGCGCACCGGCCGCCAGGCGACGGCACTGCTCAAGCCCTCGGGCGAGATCGATCCGGGCTGGGACGTCAGCCGGCCCAATCTGGAGGACATTCTGATGGCGTACCTACGTACCCCCGCCCCGCAGGACCGGCCGTCGGCCGGGATCGGCGCGCAGACCGCCGGCCGTGAGCAGGTGGCGGCCCGATGAGCGTCGCGGAGGTGAACCAGCCGTCCGCCCGGTCGGGTTCGCGGCCGCCGAAGCGGCGCGTCGTGCGCGGCGCCGTCTGGCTGGGCCTGCGTCAGGAACGGACGCCGCTCCTTGCCGCCGGTGCCGTCCTCGTGCTGCTCTGCGGCTGGATGCTCATCCTGGGCAGGCAGCTCCAGGGCTTCGTGGAAGCCGAGCACATCCAGGGCTGCAACGTCGTCTACTTCCCCCCGGAGTGCGAGGTGCTGAGCCGGCAGGCGATCGCCCTGGACGACCGGTGGGGCGTCGCCGTCCTGGTCACCGGCTGGCTGCTGGCGGTCCTGCCGGTCGCCTTCGGCGTCTTCTTCGCCGCGCCCCTGCTGGCGCGCGAGTTCGAGACCGGGACGTACGCCCTGGCCTGGACGCAGTCCGTGTCGCGGCAGCGGTGGCTGGCCGCCCGCCTGGGGGCGCCGCTGCTCCTCACCCTGCTGGGGGCGTCCGTTCTCGCGGCCGTCTCCACCTGGTGGACCGGGGTGGTCGAGGGGCGCTTCGCGGTGCCCGGCTACTACCACTGGTTCACCTGGATGAGCCGCACCACTTCGGGACCGTCGATGGTCGGATTCTGCCTGCTCTCCGTCGCACTGGGAGCGGCGGTCGGGCTGGTGGTCCGCCGGGTCGTGGCCTCGATCGTCGTCACGGCCGTCCTCACCCTCGCCGTGCGGTTCGCGGTGGACGCCGGGCGGTACCTGTTCGCGCCGGCCCGCGAGGCGTTCGCCGGCATCAGGATGGCGGGGCCCGCTCAGGCCGACCAGCTGCGGATGGCCATCAGCGGGCACCTGCCGACGAGCACGCCGCTCGAATCGGATGTGGTGGGGAACGGCCTGGTCACCAGCGACGGTCTGCGGCTCCCGTTGGACAGCGACTGGATGGGGGTGCTGCCGGACGGGTCGGGTCAGTGTCCGACGCCCGAGTGCCTGGCCCACCACGACACCGTCGTGCAGGCCTACGCCACGTACCACCCGCCGGCCGATGAGTGGGTGATGCACTGGACCCAGACCGGGCTGAGCCTGGCGGTCACCGTCCTACTGGTCGGGTTCTGCGCACTGTGGGTCCGTCGCATGCGCTGAGTGCTCGCCCACGGGTGGGCGCCGGGAACGCCGACGGGGCGGCGTGGGCCGACGTGGTGTCGGAGTCACGCCGCCCCGGGGGCGGGAGGGGGTGCGGGTGGTGGCCCGCGTGGTCACGGCGGTTATTTCGGGTCGCGGTTGAAGGTGGAGGTCGACCAGAAGTAGCCGAGTACCGCGAGGCCCAGGCACCAGGCCACGGCCAGCCAGCCGTTGTGGCCGATCTCGGTGCCGAGGAGGAGGCCGCGCAGGGTCTCGATGGCGGGGGTGAAGGGTTGGTACTCGGCGATCGGCTGGAACCAGCCGGGCATGGAGTGGACCGGTACGAAGGCGCTGGAGATGAGCGGCAGGAAGATCAGCGGCATCGCGTTGTTGCTGGCGGCTTCGGC